>JAERTH010000128.1 GCA_016844955.1 Fidelibacterota bacterium
ACCCGTCTTTGCGAAGGAAGGATGACTGAAGCAATCTCTCTGTTCTAAACCACCGATCTTCAAAATTAAAGAGAGATCGCCACGTGTCTTACAGACACTCGCGAAGACGTGGATGGAGCCAATTCTAGAGACTTTATAACCCTTCAACAAATTGCCCTGAATCGCCTGATTTGGGTTGAGTTTCATACCTGAGCTAATAGATTACTTTGCTGTTAATTTTGAAGGAGAAAATATTGCGAAAAGCAGTTGTAGCACTGGGTGGTAATGCCATCTCTCCTCCAGGAGAGGTTGATTCCATTCGGAACCAGTTTATGCACACACGAGAAAGTCTCGGTTCTATCATTGATTTACTAAAACAGGGTATCATTCCTGTCATAACCCATGGCAATGGACCTCAGGTTGGAAACGCTGCACTGCGTACTGAGCAACTTGCTGATTCCATCCCCTATTTACCTCTGGGTATTAATGTCGCTGACACAGAAGGTGGCATGGGATATATGATTGAGCAATCAATGATTAACAGACTCAGAGCGGATAATATTGACCGAGAAGTGGTGACCCTTATCTCACAGGTACTGGTTGATGAAAATGATCCCTCTATCGAGAATCCCACCAAATTTATTGGTACAGGCCTGCCTGAGGAAGAGGCCCATCAAAAAGCCGCTCAATTTGGCTGGAGTATTAAACATATTGGAGATGGTCAGTGGAGACGAGTAGTTCCTTCACCAGAACCAATTGATATCATTAATTCCAAAGTCATTAAAAAGCTCATCGATATGGGTCATATCGTCATTGCTGTTGGCGGCGGTGGAGTTCCTGCATTCAGGGATATCAATGATAACCTGGAGGGGCTGGATGCTGTTATTGACAAGGACAAAGCCTCCGCACTTCTGGGAAACCAGATTGGTGCTGAGCTACTCTACATCTTTACCAATGTTGAAAAAGTAGCCCTGAACTTCGCGAAAGCAGACGAAACCTTACTCTCAAATATAACTCTGGCTCAGGCCAAACAATACTATGCTGAAGGTCATTTTCCTCCGGGAAATATGGGTCCCAAAATTGAAGCCAGCATCAACTTTTTAGAAAATGGTGGCCAACAGGTCATCATCACATCAATTGAAAGCATCAAACTGGATGCTTCAGGTAAAAACGGAACCATCATTACCATTTGATAGGTCCAGTTAGAAAAGTAATCAGTCCAGAAGTGACTGATGTGAATTGAAAATGAGGAAACAATACATGAATATTCATGAGTATCAGGCGAAAGAGATCTTTCGGAAATACAGTGTCCCCGTTCCCAACGGTGGTGTTGCATTTTCAGCGGAAGAGGCCTTGAATGTAGCCAAATCTCTTGACTCGAACATCTTTGTAGTCAAAGCCCAGATTCATGCAGGGGGTCGCGGAAAAGCAGGTGGTGTAAAAATCGCCAAAAACCTTGACGAAGTAACCCTCTATGCCAACGAAATTTTAGGCAAAACGCTGGTTACACACCAGACGGGACCTGCTGGAAAAAAGGTTGCACGCCTTCTGGTTGAAGAAGGAATCGATATCCAACGTGAACTGTACATGGGGATCGTTCTCGATCGTCAAAGTGGCAAATTCGTTTTTATGGTTTCCGTTGAGGGTGGAATGGAGATAGAAAGAGTCGCTGCTGAAACACCTGAAAAAATTATTAAAGAATGGATCGAGCCAGGGATTGGACTTCAGGCCTTTCAAGCTAGAAAGCTAGCCTATGCTCTGGGTCTTGAGGGCATACAAGTCAAACAGGGTGTCAAATTCATGTTTGCGCTCTGGAATGCGTTCAATGCATCAGATGCCTCACTGGTTGAAATTAATCCGTTGGTAGTTACCGGAGCTGGTGATGTGATGGCATTGGATGCTAAAATGAATTTTGATGACAATGCACTCTACCGTCATGCTGATATTCTAGAATTTCGTGATTTGAGCGAAGAAGAACCTTCAGAAGTGGAAGCATCCAATTTTAATCTCAATTATATCAAATTGGATGGTAACGTAGGCTGCATGGTGAATGGTGCTGGTCTGGCCATGGGCACCATGGACATCATCAAATTGTATGGTGGTGAACCGGCCAATTTCCTTGATGTGGGTGGTGTGGCCAATCCAGATACCGTTGCCAATGGTTTCAGGATCATTATGACTGATGAAAATGTCAAAGCAGTCCTGGTCAATATCTTTGGGGGCATTGTGCGCTGTGACCGGGTCGCCATGGGCATTATTCAGGCTCTTGATCAGGTCAAAGTGAGCGTTCCGCTGGTCGTGCGACTGGCCGGGACCAACGCTGAAGAGGGTGCCAAAATTCTGGCAGAATCTGATATTGATTTTATCGTTGCCCACAGTCTGGCTGACGCTGCTGAAAAAGTTACTGCAGCCATCAAGGAGTAATCTCATGATTTTAGTAAATAATGATACAAAACTTGTGGTTCAAGGAATCACTGGTGGTGAGGGATCCTTTCACACAGCACAGATGCTGGAATATGGAACCAAAGTAGTGGCTGGTGTTACACCAGGTAAGGGTGGACAAAAAACGGACACGGGTGTACCGATTTTCAATACCGTTAAAGAGGCAAAAGATCTGGCTGAGGCCAACACATCTGTAATCTTCGTCCCCCCTCCTTTTGCAGCTGATGCCATCATGGAAGCTGTTGATGCTGAATTGGATCTGGTGATTTGCATTACTGAAGGTATACCTACTGCAGATATGGTGAAGGTTCATGACTACATGGCTGGCAAAAAGACCCGCATGGTGGGTCCTAATTGTCCGGGTGTTATTTCACCAGGATCAGGTAAAATTGGAATCATGCCAGGATTTATCCACCAGCAGGGCAAAGTTGGTGTCATTTCCCGTAGTGGAACCTTGACCTACGAGGCTGTGCATCAGCTCAGCTCCCGTGGGATTGGCCAATCCACCTGTATTGGAATTGGTGGTGATCCCATCATTGGATCAAACTTTATTGATCTGCTTACCCTCTTTAATGAGGATGAAGGCACAGATGCTGTGGTTATGATTGGCGAGATTGGCGGAACCGCTGAAGAAGAGGCGGCTACCTGGGCTCAGGAAAACTTCACCAAGCCCATTGTGGCCTTTATTGCTGGTACCACAGCACCTCCCGGCCGTCGTATGGGTCATGCCGGAGCCATAATCTCTGGCGGCCAGGGAACAGCAGCTGATAAGATTGCTGCCCTTCAGGCTGCTGGAATTGCTGTATCTGAGAGCCCTGCAGGAATCGGTGAGCTCATGGAGCAAGTTTTAGCAAAATAAGAAGTACAACATTGAGTGTGTCTTGCTAAGCCTGTCGAAGTATGACACACTCCTTTTTAGCATATTATTAAATGCCGGACACTTGAGAAAGACGTATCCGGCAATCAAAACAAATAGGAGTTAAATACATTGGGTAACAAAACATTTGCAATAATCAAACCTGACGCTGTTGGTTCAGGAAAACTTGGAAAAGTCATCGACGCCACACTGGCTGCAGGCTTCAAAATCAAAGCAGGCCGCTTAACCCTGATCACCAGGGCCCAGGCTGAGGAATTTTACGGTGTGCACCGCGAGCGTCCATTCTACGGTGAATTGGTAGATTTCATGTCTTCAGGACCAACTTTTGTCATGGCCCTGGAAAAAGGCAATGCTGTTCAGGCCTGGCGTGATACCATTGGTGCCACCGATCCAGCTGAAGCTGCTGAAGGTACTATTCGCAAAATGTATGCTGAAAACAAGGGCCGAAATGCCGTCCACGGATCTGATTCAGATGAGAATGCTGAGAAAGAGATTGCTTTCTTCTTTAGTGAAGCTGAAATTATCGCCACAAATCTCTAATTATTAGCCTGTATCGGGAGGCAGAAATGACTAATTTTGTTCTACTTAAGCGCGCGATCTGGGGTCTATTGCTGATTAGCATATTAGTCAATTGTGATATGTGGAATAGCAGGTTTGGCCGTGAAGAGATCAAATTGGGTGAATATGTTACCCTGGAGGTGGAGACACCTACTGAAGGGCAAAGCATTCGCTGGATTTTTTCCCAACTGCCAGATAGCAGCATGATACAAGGTTTTCTGCCTTCGGATACACTCACTACGGTTTCGTTTCAACCTGATTTACTTGGTGAATATAATGTTACCCTGGAAATCACTGAAAACGAAGAAGTTGAGTCCTCCAACTATTACTTTGATGTAGTCATGAATGAAGACAATACCGTGGTGAATGGTGAAATACCGCAACATTTATTTGAAGCTTACACTGAAGATACTACAGTTGCCGATACGCCTGTAGTAGAACTGACAGAAGAGGGTGATCCGCGAAAATATATGTCCAAGGTGGTTTCGCCAAATCAACCCAAGGCTACACCAACCCGCAAATCAGCCAGCAGAACAAAAGCAGTTAAACGTAAAGTTGCTGCAAAAGCCAGTCGCGGAAATCTGATTCCCCGCGCAGCCAAAACTTTCACAATCCAGGTATCATCCTGGCCATCTCTGGATGAAGCACAATCAGCTTCGCAAGAGTTACTGGATAAATATGGCATCGATAGCTATATCCAACGCGCGTTTTTTAAGGATAAGGATGAAATCTACTATCGTCTGCGTGTTGGTAATTTCCAGGAATCCAGTGATGCTGAAGCCTATGCAAAAGAAATTCAAGACATGACCAGTTTACCTGTCTGGGTAGATTTTGTACGGCAGGAAATGTAATACCACCAGGATTACTTAATCTTACACATTCGGAGATTCACTTATGCTTGAGACCCAATTAGATTTCAACTTCAGGGATTTATTCCGCGCTCCGCGCCTTGCCCTGGGCCGTCGGATGATGGTTATGCTTGAAGCCCTATTTGCATCATACCTTGTATTCGTTTTATTTACTTATCTGGCTTTGCTGGTGGATGGTAATTCATTCGGAGCCATCTGGAACGATTTCCATCTGTTTCCACCATTGTTTGTATGTTATGCAATCAGTCTGTTAGCTAAAGTCTTTGTTATAGCTTCCTATGTTTTCGCATTTGTAGCGATCTGGATAGGATTTACTGCCGTTGCCAAAATCACCATCAAAGAGTACAAGGGAGATCTCTTTTACTCATCCAAAGATGGATGGAAATGGGCAATGAATAATTGGTTCCCCGTATTTTTTGGACCGATTTCAATCGCCATCGTCGTAGGTTTTTTCGTTGTACTGGCTGGCATTTTCGGTTGGTTGGCTCAATGGCCGGTGCTTGACATCCTACTTTATGGGCTATTGTTCGTTATTTTTGTTCCCACCGCGCTGTTTCTAACCTTTTCAGCACTGGCTCTGGTTACAAGTATTGTCATGTCCCCCAGTATCGTTGCCTGTGCAGAAGAAGACACCATGGGATCCATGTTTGGATCTTATACACTGCTCTGGAACCAACCCATACGCCTCATTCTTTATACCCTGATAACCGTGGTTGCTGCATTTATTGGTTATCACATTTTTTGCATATTTATTCTTTCAGCATTCAAATTTCTGGAAATGGTCTTCGGTCATGAGATGATTATGGGCAACGCTTTTGTGGCAATCAAACAGGTTGGAATGGATTTGTTTGGTAACTATAGCTTCTTACCCACGGATATTTTTCATAAACTAAATCTCAATTTCAGCTGGTTGGAGATTCCAGACTGCTTAACGCGCGTGTTTGAAGTCAGCCAGGCTAGCGGCTGCGGTACCAGTGCTGGTTGTGGCGGGTGTGCCTCTGCGCCTCCAGTCATCTCAGCCACAGTAACCCAGACTATCACCGGTGTCCTGGTTGGGATTATCTCACTATTGGCTTTCTTGGCTGTACCTGCCTATACCCTGTCAACTCTGGCTACAGGTTTTGCAACATCTTTTATTGTTCTCACCAAGCACAAAGATGATCAGGATTTGATTGCACGTAAAGATGCTGATGAACGTGCCGAAGCCGAAGCAGCAGAAGCTGAGGAAGAAACTCCAGAAGCTCAAGCTACTGAGACTACTATGGAATCAGAGGACAAACCTGCTAAAGAATAGTGGAAATAAATTAGATTATAAAAAAGGCTGAGATTTCTCTCAGCCTTTTTTTGTTCACTTTATTTGAGATTAACTGTTGTGGAACCAGTCATCATTGGATTGCATAGCTCTGGGCTTTCCCAAGATCTCATGCAAGAGGATACCCTGCTCAATCGTTGAATAGGGCGCCAACACCTCATCTAGAGATTGTCCAGACTCCTGAGAGCGGTCCTGCTCCAGCAGTCCAGCCTCCTGAGTTTCCTCAGCAAGGCTCTGAGAGCCTTCCATAAAGGATGTGGCCGGTGCTGGTGCGGGTTTAACCTCCTGCACTACCGCCACGGGTTCTGGGTCGAATTCAGGGATTTCCTGCTGAAAAAAGGCGGGCTCCTGTTCCTCTTCCATGAATTCCTGTTTAAGTTGCTCCAAGATACCACTCACTTTCTGAGCAGCTTTAGAGGGAGCTTTTTGAGGAGTTGCCCCTGATGCTCCCTCTGCTTTCTGTCGCTTCTTATTCTTGGACCAGGCCGAGATCGCCATATAAACAATGAAAAAGAATATGGGACCAATACTGTCAAAATCCATAGGATCAGACCTTATTTTTTGTCAGTTTTTTCAGGACCTGAGATATTTTGTCTCATACCGGTATCAGCCTGGATGTTTTCCATGCGATAGTAATCAAGAATTCCCAAATTACCCTGGCGAAAGGCCTCAGCCATAGCACGTGGAACTTCAGACTCAGCTTCCACAACCTTGGCCCGCATTTCTTGCGTCTTGGCCTTCATTTCCTGTTCTTCAGCAACAGCCATAGCCCTGCGCTTTTCAGCAACAGCCTGGGCTATGTTTTTATCCGCATCAGCCTGATCCATTTGCAGGGTTGCGCCAATATTCTTACCGACATCTACATCGGCAATATCGATGGATAGAATTTCGAATGCCGTTCCAGCATCAAGGCCCTTGGCCAATACATTTTTGGAGATAATGTCTGGATTTTCCAACACTTCCTTATGCGCCTGCGATGAACCGATGGAACTCACAATACCTTCACCAACACGGGCCAGTACAGTTTCCTCACCAGCACCACCAATGAGGCGGTCAATGTTGGCTCGGACCGTTACTTTGGCTACGGAGAATAGCTGAATACCATCCTTGGCGATGGCGGATACCCGAGGTGTTTCGATAACGCGGGGATTAACACTCATTTTCACAGCATCCAGAACGTCACGACCTGCCAGATCTATGGCAGCGGCTCGTTGAAACTCCAGATCAATGTTTGCTTTATCAGCAGCGATCAAGGCCAGAACAACCTTATTCACATCGCCACCGGCTAGATAGTGAGCCTCAAGGACATCGGTGTCCATGTCCAATCCCGCCTTTCGAGCACTCACCAGGGTGTTAATGATGAGTGGCGGTGGAATTCTTCGCAACCGCATTCCAATAAGCGTTAAGAGTCCTACATATACCTGCGCTGCCGCAGCACTAATCCACAGACCGATTGGGATGAAGTAGGTAAATAGAACCAGGAAGGCAACCAAGCCAACCAGGATAAACATCAATGGTAGTGTTTCCACATTTCCTCCAGATTTATATGTTAAGCTTTTTTATTAACGACCACCCGATTTCCATCGATTCGGATGATAGTGATCTCTGTATCTTTCTCGATGAAATCACCTGGGGTGACTACATCAATTCTTTGCTCATCGATCAGTGCTGTCCCTGAGGGACGTAAAGAGGTCAATGCCAGGCCGTGCTTGCCCACCAAATGCTCTAGACCAATACTTCCACTATAACCCTTAGTACTCTGCTCACTCTCTTTCAGACTGATTTTTTGCCAGGCCTTGGATCGGAGCATGCGTTTGATCATTAATCCCAGACCAAACAACCCGCCAACGATGGCTATGGATAAACCCCAGAGTGCTGAATTAATATCAGCTGGAGTGGGCGCTGAGGGTAGCAACATGGTAAACATGGCATAAATCATGAGAATAATACCCAGAATACCGACCACTCCAAAACCGGGAATGATAAAAGCCTCAACTCCCAGGAGCACAATACCACCTAACAAGAATAGCATCTCCATCATGCTGGCCAGATTTGCTATCAGAGAGGTCGAGAAAAACAGGAACAAGGCCAGCAGACCAACGCTGCCGGGGATGCCCCAGCCGGGACTCTGAATTTCAAAGATTAAACCCAGAAAACCCAGGGTCATCAACAATGAACTCACAACGGGGTCTGTCAAAAAGCGGACAATGATCTCAGACCAGGTCGGCTCCACCAGTACTACATCCTTTTGAGAATATCCAAAGTGCTTCAATACTTCATGCATTGAATCCATTTGATAATCTGCCATACCATACTTCATTGCTGTAGAAGTCCTGAGTGTCAATAACTTACCGGCAGCTGCCCCCTCAATATCCCCAACAAAAAGTGTATCCCCCGTGTCACTGACCAAGGTATCGATATCCAGAGATTCATCCACCATGGCCATGGCGATATCTGGGTTGCGTCCCTTGGATTCTGCAGTAGAAGCCATTTCTTCACGCATGTAGGACTGGGCCTTTTCACCGGCTTTTTGACTCTGGCCATCCACCACAGTGGTGGCACCCATGGTTGCCCCGGAGCGCATGACAATGGTATCACAAGCCAGGGTAATCAGGGACCCAGCCGAGATGGCTTTGGTATTAACAAAAGCAATGGTCTGTATTTCGGAGTTTAGCAGGGCATTTTTCATCATTGTGGCTGCATCCACTCGTCCGCCAAAGGTATCAATATCCAGAATAATGGCATCGCCACCCTCCTGGTTCAGTTGTGGAATCTGACGTTCAAAAAAATAGGCCAGTCCCATGTCGATGGTCCCTTTTACCTCTAGCACATAGACCTGAGGAAAAAGTAGGATGGGAAGTAACATAAACAGGATTATACGTCGCATTGTTGACCCCGTATTCAATTTATTCTAATTCATTACTAAGTAGGGAAAGATAACCGTTACTGACACAGGTCGAAATGGAAATCGATGAAACTAAGGCGATTCCAGACGCATAATTATGTTTCCATATTTAGTGTCAATTTCAATTCGCAAGGGTTTATGCGGGAATGAATCGGACATTTGCATGGCAAGTTTAATTTGATTCTCCCGTGATTTTTTGGTGCTGTTCAGCGGCGTCAATCTCCACCCTTTTTCTGCAAAGGGCTTGAACAGCTTTGCACCTGGAGATTTCTCAACCAGCAAATTAAGTACGCCCAACCCCTTTCCATCCCATAGATGGTACCTGAGTGTATCACCATGCTTGAATCTGGTTGTCGATAAATCGAAAAGAAGACTCGGTAAATCCTTTACTTCACTGGTTTCAAGGACTCGACCTATTCCATTCACCGCGACCTTGTTGGAATCTGAAAACACAACTTCATAATTGCGATGGTATGATCCTTCGTGCACAGCTTTTGTGTGATTTAGCAAGCGTCCGGTCTCAATATCATAGGTACTTCTGATTGAATCAGATAATGACCATAGATTGCTTAGCCAGGGTGAGGATTCAATATGAAGAGAACTGTTCAAGATTCCATTCTCAACAGTATGGATCAATTTGGCTGCCCCGGCATGAATCACCCCATATTTGACCTTGAAGGAAAAGGACTGACCCAGAACCTGAGTGCCAGTCATGAGTAGGATGAGAATCAGAGAGTTGATATTTTTCTTCATTGATTCAGAAGCTAGTAAGTTGTTGACCACACTCAAGCTTTTTGTCTATCCATTACTATTGATAAAACTAAATTGAACCATGCAGATGAAACTCCCAAAACGATTCATTACCTTCACTTTCGTTGGTATCTCCGGTATCGTCGTCAACAATGCGATTCTATATTACGCGAAAGAGTATCTCTATGTTCCCATCGCCATCGCATCACTGATTGCCATACAGATAGCCATTTTCAATAATTTTATTTGGAATCGCAAATTCACCTGGACAGATCGGGCGATGAAAGGATTCCAGGCAATCAAAACCGGGCTGATAAAATTCACCTTGGTGAGCTGGATCGCAGGTGGATTAAACTGGGTGATTCTCCTCCTCTTGCACCACTATTCTGGGTTACACTACATTCTGGCAAATCTCATTGCCATTCTCATGGCTTCTGTGTTGAACTATTTCTTGAATGATTTGTGGACATTTCGTTCTAAGAAGTAAGAAGTAAGAAGTCAGAAGTCAGAAGTCAGAAGTCAGAAGTCAGAAGTCAGAAGTCAGAAGTCAGAAGTCAGAAGTCAGAAGTCAGAAGTCAGAAGTCAGAAGTCAGAAGTCAGAAAACTCTTTTAAATCCTCGGAAACACAATCAATTAAATTTTTAGTATCTCTCCTCGTAATCCCGAGCGGCCTGCGTGGGTGAAGCTCCAGAGGAGCGAAGACTCGAGTCGAGGGACATATACTGTAGTGTAAGTTTTCGCCCTTTGTCTCAACCAGGGAGTTTTTGGTTCAGGTAAATTTTTTGTCAGGATATAGGAGATTGCTTCGTCACTTCGTTCCTCAAAGACTCAATGGGTGTACTCCTGAGCCTGTCGAAGGATAGTGTAACTAGTATGTACGACAACCCTTCGAGAACCTCTGGGTTCGGTTCTATTACAGCTTCAATGTGGTGGAAAAGTGAGGGGTTAGCGTTGAATATTGTCTTCCAGGCCAGTGGCAAACTGTAGGCGGTATAGTTTTTCATATAGTCCACCCGCTTTACTCAGAACCTCATGTGTACCCTGCTCTACAATTTCACCATGATCCATGACCAATATTTTGTGTGCATTCAGAATGGTGGACAGTCGGTGGGCGATGACAATCACTGTCCTGCCCGTCATGAGCGTATCAATCGCCGACTGAACTGCTTTCTCAGATTCAGTATCCAGAGCAGAAGTGGCTTCATCAAGAATGAGAATGGCTGGATCCTTCAACAGGGCACGGGCAATGGCTACGCGTTGTTTTTGGCCTCCCGACAGGCGAGCTCCGTGTTCTCCCAACATGGTGTCATAACCGTCTTCCAACCTCTCAATAAAGTCATGCGCATTTGCCTGGCGCGCAGCTTCGGCCACCTTTTCATAATCACTATCCATCCCGAAGGCGATGTTGTTGAAAACGGTATCATTGAACAGAATAGTTTCCTGGGAAACGATGCCTATCTGATGTCTCAGGCTTGCCCTGGATAATTTGCGAATATCTACACCATCAATGCTTATACTTCCGGAATTAATATCATGAAAACGGGGAATCAAATCCACTACTGTGGTTTTTCCAGCTCCACTTGGGCCAACCAGAGCCACGACTTCGCCCTTTTTGATTGATGTCTCTAAATTGCTGATAGCCTGCATCTCAGAATTATCATAGACAAAGGACACGGCGTCAAAGCGAACCTCTTTCTCAAATGTTTTGAGCTCAATGCTATCGCTCTCATCCCGAATTGCTGGTTCAATATCCAATATCTTGAACACGCGACCACCGGCTGCCACACCGGATTGGATACTGATGTTTACTTTGGCCAAATTCCTGATGGGTTGGTATATAGCAAACAGGATGACGATGAAGCGCAAAAAATCAGAGCTGGAAATGGTTCCATATTCAAGAACCTGCAGGCCACCGACCCATAACAGGATTACGGCCATACTCACGCCCAGCATCTCAGTCACTGGCAGTGAGAGGCTCTGAAGGCTTATTTGGCGAAACATTAGCCGAAATAACTTCTGGGCTTCCCCGCCAAAACGTTTCTTCTCATTATCTTCATTTACAAAGGCTTTGATAATTCTGATGCCAGATATCAATTCTGTAAATCTGGATGTGATCTCCCCCAATTGGGCCTGGACCCGAACCACCTTACGCCTGATACTTTTGCTAATGATGGTGATAAAAAGCGAGGTAACCGGTATAATCAGAATGGAGATCAGGGTTAATTTCCAGTTAATGATGAAGAGAATGGTCAAGTAAGTGACGATGTAAAGGGGTTCAATCACCAACGGATGAAAGGTGGTGGCCAGGGCTTGATTCACCCTGAGTACATCATTCATGGCCAGGGAGATTAAATCTCCACTGCGACGTGCCTGGAAAAAGCTCAGAGGTTGAACCAGAAAATGTTGGTAGAGGCGAAGACGTAAATCCTGAACAACTTTGGCCTGAACCCAACCAGTGAACAGTTTGTTTCCGTAATACGCGATTGATTTGATGAGATAACTAAATAGAATCACCAGAGCAAGGGTTGCCAGCGCATCCACTTGAGAGCCAGAGAAAAAGTACTCACTGGTAAGTTGCTTCAGGCGTTCATTAAGATCGATGGTCCCTGTCAGGGACTCTGTAGGACTGGTAACTTGTTCTTCTGGATTTGCAAAAATGGTGGTGATGAATGATGCGGATAACCATAGAGTCAATGAGTGAAAGAGGACATTGATAAATGAAAAAACCACACCCACACTTATCTGTGCCCAGTACGGTTTGATTAATTTTAAAATCCGCAAATACATGATGCGCCTAGTTTAGGAAATCCGCAAGAGCTTGGCGAGATATTTCACCCTCTCTTAAAATTTTGAATGGTGTAGCACTCAGGTCAATGACTGTGCTACCGTTTGATGGCGGAATGGCACCAATATCCAGCATGAGTGGTATCTGTCCCTCAAAATAGGATTCAACCTCCATACGTGAGGTTGCAGGGGGCTTCCCAGCAGGGTTTACACTTGTGGTGGTGATGGGTTTCCCTGTTATGCTGACAATGCTCCTGGAAATCTGATCTCCCGGCACTCGGAAGCCAACGGTTCCATTTGACGAAACCAGTTGATTGGGGAAAGGATAATTGGTGTTACAGATAACCGTCAGGGCACCTGGTAAAAATTTGTTGATCAGGTGTCTGGCTGCTTCGCTGAGACCCACTGTGATATCAAGCAGTTGCTCTACAGATTCTAGCAGAACAGAAACAGGTGAATTCTGTCGCGCTTTCAGGTCATAGAGGTTTTGAACGGCATCAGAGGAGGTTGCATCGGCCCCTAACCCGTAGAGCGTATCCGTTGGATATACAATGACCTGTTCGGAAAGGATTGCCTCCCGGATCAGTTTTTCATCAGCAACTGAAATAGTATTGGTTTTCCCCTGTGGATTCAGGACAATCATACCGCTGAAGCAGCTTTTGCTTCCTTTCGATCCAGATTCCGCCATCTCCTGTGAAACCAGAAGTATTGTTCAGGATATTTCCTGATTTCCTGTTCCAGCTTGTTGGTCAAATTCTGGGTGATATCATGAACCCAGTCCTCGTTCAAAGTGTCCGGGAGTTCATAGTCAATTTCTTCAATGACAATCCTGTAACGGCCTCTGTGTTGGGTACAGGCCAGGAAAACCAGGTGGGGTTTTACTCGATAAGTTAAAACCGCTGCACCTCTGGGAGTGGCAGATGGCACATCAAAAAAGTTCACCTCTACCCCACCCTTGGCCTTGTACTGATCACCAACCACAGCCAGGCCATTAGTACGTATTAATGCTTCTTCAAAGGCTGGCATACCGGACCATGAATTAACCAGCTCGAGCTGATGATACTCGCGAATCTTGGTGAGAAACCAATCTACCAGAGGATTCTTCTGAACTCGATAAATAGAGGCAGCACCATCGCCGATCCCCCCCACATAACGTCCGGCCATTTCCCAGGAGCCAAAGTGACCCGTAAAATACAGGACAGGTTCCCCAGCTGCATCAGCTGCTTCCACATACTCATCGATGCCAGGAGCATCCACTATGGATCTGGCTTTGCGTTGGGTAATCATCCATAATTTGAGTGTAGATATAAAGCCCTCTCCCCAATGAAGATAGCAGCCCTTGATAATGGCTTCTACCTCGTCAGGAGTGATCTTTGGAAAGGCTCTGCGAACATTTCGTTCAAGGGTGCTTTTGCGTTTGGTCAATAATTTGTAAGCGACCCACCCAAAACCCCGACCTAAACGCCAGGAAAGCGACCAGGGTAGAATGAATAAGATGATGTTAAACACCATCATGAGCAGGAATTCGATGGAATACCTGACCCATACGATGGGTTTTACCGGTTTATGCCTGGGAGCTGCCATGGATTTTACGTTGGCTTTAGAGTCGCGAAATATCCTGAATGGTTATAAATAGTACCAGCCCCAGGAGGAATAACATCCCGACCTGCTGGATAACCAGCTTCACGTTGACCGGTAAAGGTCTGCGAATGATTCCCTCGATACTGATAATGAGGAAATGACCGCCATCCAGACCAGGAATGGGCAGGATATTAATAAATGCCAGATTGACACTGATAATGGCCATGAAGTAAAAGACATCAAGCCAGCCACGACGCGCCATATCACCGGCCATTTTGGCTATCATCACCGGGCCGCCAACCTGATCCATAGAAGTTGCACCCGTCACCATGGACCAAAATCCTCGGGCCATCAGGGTGCCAAACATATAGGTGCTGCGGGCGCCATACTGGATGGATTCCAGTAGTGCCAAATCTTTATGTTCAGTGACTCTCCCCACGCCGATCATACCAACCTCGAGGGTCCCCTCAGCGGTGGGCACTGTTTCCTTGACCACAGCAATTGAATCGCTATAGCGGACACCATTCCGCATCCAATCTACAGACACGGTTTGACCGGGAAGGCCGTGAACTATATCAGTTAATTCCTCCCACTCTACTACCGACTGACCATTAATGGCAACTATTTGATCATTCACCTGAATTCCGGCCGCTTCAGCTGGAAAAACTTCTCGCTCCTCAGTACTCACCATGGAACCTACAACAGTACCTTCAACTGGTTCTTCCATCCCACTCACATAGATAATGGAGCTAAAAATGACAAAGGCCAGGATGGTATTCATAATCACACCACCCGAAATAGTCAGTAATTGCTGCCAGCGCTTTTTACTACCAAATTCCCAAGGTTTTCCTGTGACTTCCCCATCCATGGATTCGTCAATCATTCCGGACATTTTCACATAACCACCAAAGGGGGTCCAACTCAGGGCGTATTCTGTATCCCCGGCCACCGGTTTTTTGCGAGGGATTCGAAATTCAATGGTTGTTGCATTGGCCATGCGTTGAATAAACCAGGGGATGAATAGTTTTACCCACAGACCATCAAATTTATTTCTAAAACTCAACAGGCGTGGAGGCATACCGATTGAAAAACGTTCCACACGAATACCAACCATCCGTGCTACTAAAAAGTGACCTAATTCATGGATCAAAATGAGAATGCCCAGCGTGAATACTGCTGCGCCGATTGTTACTAAAGTATCAATTGAGAAGAAACCCATTTAGCTTCTTTTAACTCCTTTTATAAAAGCCTGTGTCCATTTTTCCAGAGCTAAGATATCATCCAGATCAGGGTGTTCAAGAAATTCGTGTGATTCCATGGCTTTTGTTATTAGTTCAGGTATGGCTGTGAATGGAATTTCACCATCGAGAAATTGATAAACCGCCTCCTCGTTGGCTACATTCAGAACCACGGGCATACTGCCCCCCTCTTGCAATGCATCAAAGGCCAATTGAATACACTTGAATTTATCAAGATCCGGCGCTTCGAAGGTGAGGGTTCCAATTTTTGTTAGATCAAGCTGTTCCCAGTCCTGTTTTAGATGGCGTGGGTAACTCAGTGCATATTGAATGGGAATCTTCATATCTGGAATTCCCAATTGTGCCTTCACCGAACCATCTACCATTTCCACCATGGAGTGGATGATGCTCTGGGGGTGAATGACGATATCGATTTTTTCTACTGGAAGGTGAAAAAGCCAGAAGGCTTCGATAACCTCCAGGCCCTTATTCATCATGGTTGCAGAATCGATGGTGATTTTTCTGCCCATGGCCCAGTTTGGGTGTTTCAGCGCCTGTGCAACGGTGATGTCCTTGAAAGCTTCCTTTGGTGTCGTCCTGAAGGGTCCACCTGACCCTGTGACAACCAGGCGCTTTACATGGGCCATATCCTCACCCACCAGGCATTGCCAGATGGCAGAATGCTCACTATCTACTGGATACAGGTTAACCTTATTTTCAGACAGTAGCCTGTTGATCAAGTCACCGGCCATCACCAGACTTTCTTTATTAGAGAGCGCAATATCAACACCCGCCTTGATACTGCAGATGGAGGGTTCCATGCCGGCACTGCCAACAAGGCCATTGAGCATTACATCTACATCGTCCCGGGATGCTAACTCCAAAAGACCGCTTCTGCCCTTGAGAATTTCGATACCGGGTAGCGCAGCTTTGACTTTAGCAGATTGAGTTGCATCGCCAATAGCGACCGCTGCGGGTTGAAATTCAAGCGCTTGCTCAATTAGTAGATCGGCCTGAGAGTGGGCGGACAATGACCGGATTTTGAATAGATCGGGATAGCTACGCACCACATTAAGTGCATTCACTCCAATGCTACCTGTTGATCCTAAAACGGATAGATTTTTTGTTTTCGAACTCATTATTCTCGCATTCCAAGATGGTATTCCAGGCCCACGGTAAGCGCAGCATTGCTTGCATCAAGCGGGATAGCGACAGAAACTTTAACCTGATCACGAAACATCCAATTTGCATAGGGAACCAGTTGTGTTCCGGTCTTGTCATAGTCAGCAATTCCCCTGCTGTCATCGACGAGAACATGATGAAGATCGATGATTGCCATCAAGCCATAGGATAGATTGTTGTGTTTTAGACCAAAGAGACCATGAACACTGATATCTCTCTGGGTATAATCCTCTGCATAGATTTCATTCCAGCTGGCACCAATTGCTTTACGACGCTGGTCATTTTCGCCAGGAAATTCTACCTGGATACCAGTACCTACGGAAAAGTTAGCCTGTTCACCTGGCCACTTTGAAAATTGTGCCCACAAGTTATAGCCTGGGTTTGGATAAACACTCATCCGCACCGTAGGGATATAATAGGTAAAATCAGAAGTACGCTGAATTCGACTCAGCTTTGAAGAGATTCCCAGGTAGTGACTCTCCTCTGTCATGTTTGGCAAATTAGCAATGAGCGCTGAAGTTCTGAGGTCTGCCCGAAACAAATCTTCGCTTGTCCAATTGGGGAATGAATCATCGGCAACGAGATTGCTGGCAAACATGAGAAAGGCAACTGTGCTAATGAGTAGTTTTATGGAGTTGATGGACATGGGTGAGGTGGTACTCACTTGAAGGGCATCTTCAAGTATACTATCCTCGGATAATCCCTCGTGAACTCTCTGCAATAAAATCAAGTACATCACCAACCTCAGAACCAATCTCCATATTTTTCTGAATGTCCTTTACAGCATGGGAAACATTCATATGGCTGCGATAGATTCTGGTATAGGCTTTTTTGATTTGATTGATGGTTTCACTTGGGAAGCCGCGACGATGTAAACCAACGGAATTTAACCCGTTGTATGTCAGGGGTGTACCGGAAGCCCGGATATAGGGTGGAACATCCTTGGTAATCCGAAACCCTCCTGCGATAAATGCATGTTTTCCAATTTTGACAAACTGATGAATCGGGACAGCTCCACCAATAATGACAAAGTCCCCTACTTCAACATGGCCACCCATATTGCAGGTGTTGGCGATAATGACATTATCTCCGATTTCGCAATCATGTCCAATATGGCAGTACGCCATGATCAGAACATTGTTTCCGATGGTGGTTTTCCAACGATCCGTTGTCCCGCGATGGATCGTGCAATATTCGCGTACTACGACATTGTCACCCAGAATGGTTTCTGTTTCCTCGTGAGCGTATTTCAAATCTTGAGGGATTTCACCTACAACAGCACCGTTGAATAGCCTGCAATTCTTCCCCAGGGTTGTCCGGGCACCGACAAGTACATGTGCCTTGATGATACATCCATCACCAATGGTAACATTCTCCTCTATGATGGCATAAGGCCCAATGGTAACATCTTTTCCTATTTTCACATTATCGGGACTGATTAAAGCGGTGGGATGAATGCGCGATTTCATAGATTACCTATCGACTATTGAGGCCATGAGATCGGCTTCGACGACAAGTTTGCCATCCACAAAGCCCATTCCACGTAGTTTTGCAGAACGTAGACGGAATTTCACCAGCTCAAGTTCAAAAATAATCTGATCTCCAGGCTCAATAAGCTTGCGGAATTTCACATTATTGATGGCAGAGAAAAAGACTAGTTTATTTTCAGGGTCTTCACCAGCATTCAGCAGCAATGCACCGCCTGCCTGGGCCATAGCCTCCAGAGTCAACACCCCTGGCATGACAGGTTTTCCTGGGAAGTGTCCCTGAAAAAAGGGTTCATTCATCGTAACATTTTTAAGGGCCGTAATTTTTTCACCTGGCGTAAAATCGATGATCCTATCAATGAGGAGAAAGGGGTATCTATGTGGGAGAATCCTCATAATGGCTTCAGTATCAAAGACAATTTGCCGTTCACGGGGGCGTCTTTGAAAACGCTTGGCCAGGATTTGTTTCTCATACTCTTTTTTGAGGAGTCTGACCAATTCCACATTACTGGCATGCCCACTTCGGGCTGCTGTGATGTGTCCCTGAATAGGCATCCCCAGCAAGGCCAGGTCACCGATGAGATCTAGAATCTTATGACGAACCGGTTCAGTTTTAGAGCGTAATTTTTTTCCATTGAGAATGCCATTTTCGCTCTGGATCAGTGTTTCGTCAATATTGAATAATTTTTGTAAGCGAGACAGCTCGGATTCTTCGATTTTGCGGTCAATCATGACCAATGCCGTATCTGCACTACCACCCTTGATCAATCCCTGGGCTTTGAGTTCTTCCACCTCATGCAAAAAACAAAAGGTTCTGGCGGGGGCTATCTGCTCCACAAAGTCCTGCTCCAGTGAGTAGAAGGACATGTACTGGGTTCCCAGCGATTGGAGCTTATAGTCTATTAAAAAAGTGACTCGGAACTGATTAGAAGGCAGTGCGTGAATGTCCACACCCTTTTCAGGGTCTGAATAGGTAATGGTTTTATCCAGCACTAAATATTCCCTGGCAGCATCCTGTTCTTCAAAACCAGCGTCCAGCAGGATGTCAACAAATGGAATGGCGCTGCCATCCATCACCGGTGGCTCTTTGTTGTCCAATTCGATGAGAATGTTATCTATTTCCAGACCGCTAATAGCAGCTAACACATGCTCGGTAGTGTGAATCCGGGATCCATTGTGCTCAAGCGTGGTCCCTCTGGAGATATCTACAACATGGTCAATATCTGCCGGGATCGGTTTGGCATTGGGTACATCTGTTCTTAAAAATCTGATACCTGTGTTCTGAGCCGCTGGTTTGAAAGTCATCCTAGTCTGTACACCAGTATGTAGCCCGATTCCTGCTATGGATACGGCTTTCTTAATGCTGCGCTGGTTTTCTCGTCTATCCTGCATCTATTTCAATTCCTTCATTCCAGTTCAGCGTCCACTTAGGCTTTATTCACTTGTTTTTCAAGTGTTTTAACGAGCTTATATAACTCTGGCAACTTTTGAATAATAGCTTCAATTTTTAATTCTTCTCTATGAGCACGTGCCGGGAAGCCGCTGACCATCATTCCATCAGGAACATCCCGTGTGACACCACCACGTGTGGCAATGGAAACGTCATTGCCCACATTAAGGTGACCAATAACTCCACTTTGACCGCCCATTTGTACCCTGTCACCCAGATTTGTACTGCCAGCGATGGCAACCTGGGCAGTGAGGAAGCAGTTTTTACCAATTCTTACACTATGGGCAATGTGCACCTGATTGTCCAGTTTGGTTCCATCACCAATACTGGTAGGTCCGATCGATCCCCTATCAATGGCACAATTGGCACCAATCTCAACATTGTCTCCCAGAATAACATTACCGGTCTGAGGAATCTTCTGAATCTCACCAGCTTCCACGGCAAACCCAAAACCATCACTACCGATTACGGAACAGGCGTGAATGATGCAATTTGCACCCAGTACGCAGCCGTCATACAGAACGACATTTGGATAGAGATGAGAATCGTCGCCAATTTCACAGCCGGACTGAATGACCACATTTCCTTCTACGATGACATTGGCTCCAAATGTAACGTTGTCACCAATAATCACCCCAGCACCAATTTCTGTTGAATCAGGGACTTCTGAGGAAGGGCTAATGACAGCGGAGGGGTGAATTCCAGGTTTGCACACCCGTTCCACATGATTCAGCATTGCCAGGGCTTTGAGCATGGCTTGTTGCGGGTTGAAAGTTCGTAGCAGATTTGGAAATTCTATATCCAGATCCTCAGGGACGATGAGTGCAGCCGCCTGAGTTGTTTCCGCATATTTGAGATACTTGGGATTTGAGAGAAAGGATATTTCCTGGGATGTGGCAACTTGAATCTCGTTGAGTTTCGAGATTTCCACACTCTCCTCACCCTCTAACCTGGCACCGAGAGCCTGTGCCAGTTCACCTAATTTTATAGTCAAGGAGTGACTGCCCCTACTTCTGGAGCTCCTTTAAGACCTTTTCCGTGAGATCGTATTTTTCCTGGGCATATAGAATATTCCCAGCAACCGTATCGAAGATGAAGTCATAGTCCCCATCCTCACCCACTTTTTTGATAGCGGTATTAATCTTCTGAAGCACTGGGTCAGCGAGAGCTTGTTGCTTCTGATAAAATTCGCCCTGAGGTCCTAATTTATTCACCTGGAACTGTTGAATCTCTTCGGCAAGACGACGCATTTCGCCTTCTTTACTGGCACGATTGCTTTCCGTCATTAGAAATTTCTGACGCTCATAATCCTGCTGCATGCTGTCAAGGGAGGCGGCCATATCATAATATTGCTTTTCAAGCTTCCGACCTTCAACTTCCAGCTTGCTCTGTGCTTCCTTGAATTCCTCAAATTGTGAGAGGATATATTCTGAATTGATGTATCCATACTTCTGGCCAAAAGCTGCCATAGATAAAGCTAATAATAGTATCAGACGGATTGTCGTTTTGTTCAAAATGGTGTCTCCTTAACCAGTTCTTTCTAAAATTGTTGACCGAAAATAAAATGATATTCCGGTGATTTCCAATCGGGTACAGGAGTCTGGTCAAATCCCCAGCCAATATCAATACCCAACATACCTAATGGTGGCATTATTATACGTCCACCAAAACCGGCCGACCTTTTCAGATCAAACAGGTTACTTGAATCAAAATCATCCCATACATTGCCTGCCTCGGCAAATCCTATCAAATACATCATGGGATTCGGGGACAGTAGAAAGCGCATTTCCAAGGTGTACTTGAATGACGCCATTCCACCAAAATAAGCATTACCTTCCAAGGTTCCAACAGATCGTTCAGCATAACCACGCAAAGCACTACCATAAATCAGGCCTGCTCCACCCATGAAAAAGTATTCGTCATAGGGAATAATATGTGTGGAATCTGACTCCAGTTTTTCCAGAAACCCACCTTCAAAATAGTTGCGCATGGTGAGCTTTTCTTTCCATAGTGGAACATACCATTCAAGACTGGCTTTTTGTTTGAAAAAGCTTTCGTTCCCCCCCAGTAGACCACCACTATAAACTGAATTGAGTGACAAGACTGACCCATTGGTGGGAAATTCAGGAGCATTTCGAGAATCACGTGAAATGGTCTGGTTCAGACTAATCCCCGAGGTCTTCTCCAGGTGTGCTGGATTGACCCGATCAAAGGTCTCCTGTGAATATATATTATCCAGATCGTACCTGTCTATTGCTGCCCTGAAAGTCCAGCGTCCACGAAAATAGTTGTCGGGCCACTGAAAACGGCGACCAAAGGAAATCGACCCACCTGTAGTATGCACGTCAAATGGTGTGGAATAGCTTGATCCATAATTGAGATAGGATGAGCTGTTGCCCTGACTCCGATCCTGGTCAAACAAACTGATACCCAGTAGGTTAGGCGTATTGAACAACCATGGCTCAACAAAGCTGATTGAGAGTGCCTCATAACTATAGGCTCGTTGAAAATTGAAGGATACTTGCTGGCCATTTCCCCTGAAATTGGGAAACTGTAGACCCACGGTACCAATAAAGCCATCCTGTTCGCTATACCCAGCACTGGCAGTTGCCGTTCCAGTATTTTTCTCTTCAACTTCAAAAACCAGATCAATTTCATCATCGTCATATGGGATTACGTCAGGAACAACATTGCCAAAATAATTCAGAATCATGACTTCACGTTGTGAACGCATAAGGGCTGTGCGACTAAACAGATCACCGGGAAATATTCTGAGCTCACGCCTGATCACATTTTCTTTGGTTTTGTCATTCCCAACAATTTTTATGTGACGCACATGCACCGGGTTCATTTCAGTAATGGCCAGCGTAAGATTAACTGTGTCTGCTGCAATGGGAAGCTCAATGGGATTGATCTGGCAATAGAGATACCCCTTATCCATATATGGACTGCGAACGCCAAACTCAATGGCTTCCATGAGCTTTTCTGAATTGTATTGATCACCTCTGGAAATACCCAGAGCTGCCAGAATGTCTTCCGATTCAAAAACTGTATTACCAGTGACTTCAACTTCACCGTATTTGTATTTCTCACCTTCATAAAGATCAATGCGAAAAAACATCTTTTTCTTGTCTTCAGAATAATAGAGACTGTCACCACGAATTTCTGCATCACGATAGCCCAGTGAATGCATATATTCTTCTACCAAACGTTCATCAGCACGCAGGTTTTCGATGGAGAACTCGGTATCAGCCCAGAATTTCCACCAGCGTTCTTCTTTAATTTTTTCCAGCTTCTTCCGCAACTTGCGATCAGAGAGTTCGGTATTTCCGGTGAAGTCGATAGCACCCACAGATACTTTTTTATTCTCGGTGATTTCAAATTTTACACCACGGGAATTTTCCTTTTCCCCCTCGAAAGTACTGGGCACGACTTCGGCCAGCAGATAATTCTCTTCGTAGTACAATTTTTCAATGATACGCTGACTTTCATAAACGATAAAAGGAGTCAAAGCCTGACCGGGGTGCAGGTTCAGTGCTTCATCAATCTTGTCGACTTTGATTTTTTTATTGCCCTCAAGCACAACCTTATCAAGACGTGGGTATTCTTCCACCGAAATGATCAGGAAAACACCTTCCGGGGTATCTCGGTCTGTCAGAATTTTAACATCAGAGAATAGACTCAGGCTCCATAGTTGTTTTACAGCCTCAGAAAAGTCTTCTTGATTTGCTTCCATACCAACGTGTAATCCAGATGAGGATATAACGACTTCTGGTGTGGCTGTTTTGGTACCTACGACATCAATACTGGCAATTTTAATGGCAGTAGCCTGCTGACCCATGGTCATGGAAAGGGTCATAAAAAGGGACGATATGATCAGGATTAATTTTTTCATACTTAGACGTACGTTCTACATTCGAATTTGTTCACTCACTTGTCCGTATCTTCGCTCTCTTTTTTGATATTCCGAAATGGCTTCCAAAAAATCTTGTTCTTTAAAATCGGGCCAGAACGTTGGAGTGACAAAAATTTCTGTATAGGCCAACTGCCACAACAAAAAATTACTGAGTCTGAATTCCCCACTGGTACGAATCAAAAGGTCAGGATCTGGAATATCTGCGGTATAGAGATGATTAGAGATTATTGTATCATTTATATCAGAAATCTGAAGTTCACCTGCTGCTACTTCGGTTCCAATAGCCTTTACAGCCATTAGGATTTCCTGACGACTGCCGTAGTTAAGCGCAAGATTCAGATTAAGGCCTGTATTATTCTCAGTTTTCTTAATACCTGCCAGCATACCACCACGGGTTCCTTTGGGCATGGACTCAAGATCACCGATTACAGTCAACCTAACATTGTTTTTGTGTAATTCTTCTACTTCCCTGGTGATAGTCTCCAGCAGGAGATTCATTAAGGCAGACACCTCCATTTTGGGACGGTTCCAGTTTTCACTGGAAAAGGTGTAAAGTGTTAGAGCTTCTAGATTCAACTCACCAGCCAGTTCGGTAATTAGTCGTACAGATTTCACACCAGCTTTGTGACCAAATATCCGGGGTTTGGATCTGGATTTGGCCCAACGACCATTCCCATCCATGATGATAGCCACATGTTTGGGAAGATTTCCCTGGGACAACACCTCAGCCTTCAATTTGTTGATATCTACTGATGATCCAGACATACTGATTACTCCATACCCAATGCAACCCGACCTTCAGGACTGATCATTTCAGGATTCCAGGGCGGATCCCAGACGATTTCAACCTGGGCTTCTGTAACACCTTCCAGCTCCTCGACGGCATGCTTAACATTCTGCGAAATCACACTGTGCATTGGACATCCCGTGGCAGTTAATGTCATCTTGACCACCACGTTTTCAGCATCAATCTGAATACTGTAGATCAATCCCAAATCTACCAGGTTGACTGGTATTTCAGGATCATATACTTTGCGAAGTGCTTTTATGATGAAATCTTCGGTAACCATAAAGAGATTTAATTCACCAGCTCATGCAGTTTATCAGCTACATCACGAAACATTTGGGCGGCTTCAGATTCTGGCAAATGAATCACCAGCGGTTCACCATTCTCACCGGCTTTCATGATTTCCTCGTTGAGGGGTATCTTGGCCAGGAGGGGAACCTGCAGTCTCAAGCTTTCCTTATCACCACCGCCTGTAGAAAATATTTTTGAGACATGTCCACAATTTGTACAGACATGGTAGGACATATTCTCAATAATTCCCAGAACAGGTGTGTTGACTTTTTCAAACATATTGGCACCACGTTCAACATCTTTTAGAGCAAGATCCTGAGGTGTGGTAACAATAACCGCTCCGGTAAGTGCAACCTGTTGAACCAGGGTGAGCTGAACGTCACCAGTACCGGGAGGCAGGTCAAGGATCAGATAATCCAATTCACCCCATTCTACATCAAACAGAAACTGGGAGACCATTTTGCTGACCATGGCACCTCTCCAAATAACAGGAGAACTGTCCGTGAGCAGAAAACCTAGGGACATTAATGCCATGTCATATTGTCTGACTGGCTGAAGTTTATTGCCTTCCAACACTTTGGGAACCTCATGGATACCCATGGTGATAGGCAAACTGGGTCCAAAAACATCAAGATCCAGAATCCCAACAGTATGGCCCTGCTTGCGGAGAGCAGCAGCAAGATTGGCAGCGACGGTAGATTTCCCCACGCCTCCTTTTCCACTTGCCACTGCAATGGTATTTTTCACTCCGGGGATGGAGGGTGGAGCTGATTTTTCTTCCGTACCAGGGGCTGGTTTAGCACTGGTCTGAATGATTTCGATGTTGATCTTATCATATCCACCAGCTCTGAGCACTTTTTCTATATCTGCTAGAATTTGCTGCCGTATTTCCTCTTTTTCAGAGGAAAACTTGACGCCTAATTCTACTGATCCATCACTAACTTTTACATTCTGGATAAGCCCGAAGGTAACTACATCTTTGCTGAAACCCGGGTACTTGACCTGCTGTAAAAGGGATTTAAGTTTATCTTCACTCATATTGTATTATTTCCTATAACTTTCATAGCCTGCTAATATAGTTTTCATTTTGCCAGATGCAGGATAAATGATGCGATTAGAGTGGTTTTTCGAGACCTCCAGTCAGATAGCTTCAACCTTCCATGATCAAGGTGAGGGTTTCTTAAACTTTGTTCACCACAAAGGCTCCAAGACTCAAAGCATCACAAAATTTGTTTTTGTGAACTTTTTGCTTTCGTGTCTTTGTGGTGATAGTACGAAGTGGAGTCCCCCTCACCCTCAATGCAAAAAAAGGTCCCCCTGTTGGGAGACCTTTTAATAAATCATGCGAATGATTTTAGTGAAGCGCTATGATTGAATCAGCCCGTCAGCTTTTCGTAGCGTGCCATCAGAACTTCTTCTGTTTCAACCACACCTACGGGGATACAATCTACAGGGCAAACCTCAACACATTGTGATTCGTCAAAATGACCTTTACACTCTGTACAGAGTTCAGGATCGATCTCGTAGAACTCATCGCCCTCCGAAATGGCATCATTTGGACACTCTGGTTCGCAAGCACCGCAGTTAATACATTCATCAGTAATAATTAGAGACATGAAACCTCCTGTGATTTTCTATCTCAAAATGAAGCCACCCCATGCACATGCATGTGGCAGCAAGTAAGGTTTTTTCGTCATACATCTCTATGCATAACACCTAAACAAAAACTTTTTACATCAAGTCAATGAACGTGCAAATATGATAGGTGGTATTGCGTTTCCCAAACACTATTTGAACGCATTACTTGCTTTCCGTGTAATTTTTTGAATTTTAATCCTGAATTCAGCTTCACAGCTTATATTGCATCCTCAACAGGAATATTTTTTATACACTGTGCACAATTAAATAGATGTCCATGAAATGAGAGTTCAATGAAAATAGCCTATCTTGATGGAATCCGATTGTATCGCGTGCTGTATGCCGGTATTCAAAGTTTGCTTGATGAGCAAGATTATTTGAATAAAATAAATGTATTTCCTGTACCTGATGGAGATACGGGTACCAATATGGCTTTTACACTCATGGGAGTTGTAGAGCATATCCAGCCTCACAACAAACTTTCACTAAATGAATTGAGCCGTATCGTTGCTGATGCTGCACTGGATAATGCCAGGGGCAATTCTGGCGTCATCATGGCGCAGTTCTTCCAAGGCCTCTCCACGGGCTTGGAGCCCTTCACTGAAGTAAATACCATTCAATTTGCCCAGGCCACAAAAATTGCGGTAGATGAATCCTATACGGCCCTCATGTCCCCTGTTGAAGGAACGATTCTCTCTGTACTGAGAGGTTGGAGTGACAGCTTTATTGAAGCAGCTAAAACAAGCGCCGATTTCCAGCATGTCTGGAAAACATCCATGGACGCAGCCCAGGCAGCACTGGATTACACACCGGAGCAGCTAAAAGTACTGAAAGATAAAGGTGTGGTTGACGCAGCAGGACAGGGATTCTTGAACATTCTAGAAGGTGTGATGGCATTCATGAATACCGGGGATATTCGTCGACTTCCCAAGATTGACACCGGGTTTGCTTCTATTGATATAGAGCTGGATGAGCTTTCCGCCAGTAATCTTGAGCATCCATTTTGTACAGAATGCATTATTGTGGGAGAAGGTATTCCGCGTGACAAGCTTAGTGACACATTGAAGACCCGGGGTGACAGTATTGTAATTGCTGGATCAAAACATCGAGCAAAGGTACACATCCACACCAATGATCCGGGTGAATTGTTCAATTCACTGTCCAAGTACGGAGATGTCCAGCACCAAAAAGTGGACGACATGCGTGAACAAAACAAAAGCGTCCGTTCAGAACAAAAGATAGCCCTGGTGGTTGATTCCACATGCGATCTTCCGCCAGATATACTTGAGAGGCATCATATACATGTTGTGCCGGTTCGATTGAATTTCGGGAAAGAACAGTACATAGACCGCGTCACCATTACCAATGAAGAATTCTACCATAAATTATCACGTTCCAGCATCCACCCTCAGACATCACAACCACCACCGGCAGACTTCCGACGTATGTATCAATTTCTGGCATCTCATTATGAGTCAGTTGTTTCGCTACATCTCCCTGCCGTATTAAGCGGAACCTATCAGAACGCAGTTGCAGCCCTCGATAAGGTTGAATTTAAAGGAAAACAGGAAGTTGTGGACTCGCTCTCCTTCTCAGCGGGTACGGGGCTCATTGCACTGGATTTGGCGGAGGCAATTGAAGCTAAAATGGAATATCCGGACCTCATCCAGCTGGCAAAGGATAGTATTCAAAACACCCAGCTCTTTTTTGCCCTGGAAACCCTCGACGCAGTTCAACGAGGTGGCCGGTTGAGTGTAAGCAAAAAGCGAATAATTGATTTTCTAAAATTAAATCTTGTCCTTAGTGTAAATTCTGATGGACATCTTAAGCCTTGTGGTGTTACCATGGGGCGGAAGCATATTTTTGAAAAGTTTGAGAAGTTTGTCCTGAAAAAAGTTAAGGGTAAATCGATCAAACGCATTGGAATCGTCCATGGTGTGAATCCTGAAACTGCGGAAAGAATAAGAGATTCTTTTCAAAACAAATATCCGGCAGCTGAGTGTTTTGTTACTGACTTATGCCCGGCGCTGGGAGTACATGGTGGAGTAGGTGCCATCGGTATTGCACTGCAATATCAACCTGATTAGATCAATATATGAGTTAACCCATTCGAGATGTAGCACCGTTCTCTCTCGAATAAGTAAAGGAAATTAAAATGATAGAGCTGATAATTCTAATTCTTATTGCTTACATCGTTGGATCAACCCCTACCAGTATAATTGTATCCCGATTGAAGTATAAAACGGATATCAGGGAACATGGTTCGGGCAATGCTGGTGCCACCAATGTGTTCAGAACCTTTGGATGGAAACCGGCTCTATTTGTCACTGTAGTGGATGTTTTTAAGGGATGGTTGCCCAGCTATGTGGCTGGGAACCTACAATCCGATACCATTTTGTTTGGTTCAAATCCTGATGGGCTCATGATCATCGCTGGTTTTGCTGCCGTACTTGGTCACACCTACACCGTCTTTGCGGGATTTAAGGGTGGCAAGGGTGTTGGAACTCTGGCAGGAGTGCTCATCGCGCTCTTCCCGATTGCCCTGCCTATCTGTCTGCTGGTTTTTATCATCACCCTGATTTTTACTGGAATTGTGTCACTGGGAAGCATGTTGGCGGCCAGTGCATTGCCTATCACGCTGTTCATTATTGAAGGTATCAATCCGGATGCGCAGATCTCATTAACTCTCAGGGTCTTCGCCCTCCTCATCCCAGCCTTCGTCATTTTCACCCATCGATCAAACATTAAACGCATGATTGATGGAACGGAGAACCGGTTTGAAAAGGCGCGGATTTTTAAGAAGAAAAAGTAAAACTGGAACTTGAAACTTGAAATGGGGGCTCTCTACCCTCGTCATCCCGAGCGGCTTGAGGTGACGAAGCACTTGGGGGGCAGTCCTGAGTCGAAGGATCTAGATTTAAATTTTTGGTAGGTTCATCGTAAACTCAATTCACAATTCAATACTCTCACACATCTACTTGTATGATGGATTGCGATTAGGATCAAGATGCTTCCCTTCGACGCCGCTCCGGGCAAGCTATCTCAGCATGACACACCACCGGCCGGTTGGGGAAGACCGGACTTCTGACTTCTGACTTCTGACTTCTGAAAAAAATCTCATTTTCCCCAGAAGGCATTCATCTTTTTCTTCACTGCTTCAATTTTTTTGATTTCTTTTTTTGCCTGATCAGCAAAATAGCCGGTGGGCTCAATCTCCAGAGACTTGTAGTAATCTTCCAGTGCAGCATCATAATCCGTGCGATTGTTTTTATACCGGGCCTGTCCCATTAGATAGTATG
This sequence comes from Fidelibacterota bacterium, assembly GCA_016844955.1. Taxonomy (GTDB): domain Bacteria; phylum Fidelibacterota; class UBA8477; order UBA8477; family JABMPR01; genus JABMPR01. The sequence goes on from JAERTH010000128.1 coordinate 29,346, forward strand.
GCAACCCGGATTTTGGATCATGATTTACAGCCTTGCTGTAATCACTTACTGCATCCCACAAACCTTTATGTGCACCCCGATCAAACTTTTTCTTCCCGGCCAGGATGAGTGCAAGAAATTTATCCTGCTTAGAATCGGGCACTAGCTGACTGATCTGGGCAGCCGCTTTTTTGGCCTCTTTCCAATCATCTTTCCCCATGGTCATCAGGGCTCTCTCATACCATAGACCTGTGGCCAGAGAATTTAATGAATCCAGATCATATCCAGCACTGATGGCTTCAGTATAGTAGTTGGATGCGGTGATTCGCTTCCCGGCTTTGAAAGCACTCTCATATGCTAAACGATAGACCTTCGCATTGGCAGTGCCTGCCTCAATAATGCCCTCATAATGACTGAGAGCTCCCTTATAATCACCTTTATCAGAGAGCGCAATTCCAGGATTCACATCCGGCCCCATGAGTCCGGCGCAGCCCACCAGGATCAACAGGAGACTAGAAACTAATTTTTTGTGTATACTTTGACCGTCCAACATATTTACCTCAGTTTTTCACTAAACAAAAGCGAGGAATAAATCCTCGCTTTATAAAACTTATTATTTATTGAAATGTTTCATCAATGCCAGGTCAATCGCCCCATAAACTCAGAGACTTCCATTTTCTCATCATAGAGTTTCAAAACATCCCGGGCATCTGCAGTGGCAGCAATTGATACTTCCTCTTTATACTGCACTTTCACAACGACACTCACCCTATCAATACGGGTCTCGGTTTTTTGAATCGCGGCTCCAGTAGCTGCAAAAGCAACCAAAAGGGCTTCATCAAAACGATTTCGACCGGATTTAAGAATAACCAGAAGTTGAAGGATTTTCTGACCATCTTCTTCATAAGTTTTGATCTGAAAATCAGCATATTCGACTTCATAACGATAGCTCTTGAAAATCTTCTGAGCTTCTTTATACATTGCCGAACTGGATTGACCCAGGCTAAAAGAAAATACGACCAATAAAGATAGTGTTACTATAAGCAGTTTCTTGAATTTCACGTCGTTCCTCCAACTCAAACAAAATTTATGATTGAGCAATATACGTTTTGCTTGGCCCGAATCAAGCGATATGGATGAGACTCATATACAATTCTGTCCGCCAACCACAACGCTGGCAACTTGATTAACACCATAAAAATATGGAATTTTGCGATAATTGTCTGTGTTCCAGACGACAGCATCTGCCTGAAAGCCCGCATGAATTGCTCCATGAGCATTTCCGATCCCCAGGGATTTTGCTGCACCATGGGTGGATGCCTGCAAAGCCTCAAGGGGAGATAAATGTAAGTAAATAACTGCCAATGTCATGATAAAGGGCATGGAAAGGCTCATATTGCTACCTGGATTGAAATCACTGGCCAATGCAACAGTCACTCCTGAATCCAACATCTGTCGAGCGGGGGCCCAGGTGTTGCTACCCAGAAAAAATGTAGTTCCGGGAAGCAGTGTGGCTACTGTATCTGATCCTGCAAGGGCGTGTATTCCTTCCTCAGAAATGGCCATGAGGTGGTCAGCAGACAAGGCACCCATCCTGGCGGCTAATTCAGCACCACCAGTGGATACAAATTCATCGGCGTGAAAGCGTAGTTTCAAGCCATGCTGAAGTGCAGATTCCAATATCTGTTGTGTTTCAGCTGTGGTGTAAACACCCTCCTCACAAAAAACATCACAGAATTGAGCCAATCCTTTATCTGCAACCTCGGGAATCATTTTTTCAATGAGTAGTTTGATGTAGGTGCCCCGATCCTCTCGATATTCATCAGGAACTTCGTGTGCTCCCAGAAAGGTTGACAGCGTATTGATGGGGACTTGCTCGGATGCATTTTGGATGGCTTGCAGGGATTTCACTTCTGATTCCAGTGATAGCCCGTAACCACTTTTACATTCAACGGTTGTGGTACCATGAGCCAGCATGAGATTAAGCCGTTTGGCTATCAGGTCGGTTAAATCTTGTTCTGATATTTCACGCAATTTTCGAACAGAATTACGAATACCGCCACCAGAAGCTGCAATCTCCTGATAGGATTTACCCTGAGAGCGCATTTCAAATTCGAGCTCCCGAGTAGCTGCAAAAGCAGGATGGGTATGGGGATCAATGAGGCCGGGAGTCATTAGCTGGCCTCGGGCATCAAGAAACCTGGAATCTTTATAAGTTTGGGCAGTGAAATCGGCAAAGCAACCCTCATTAATGAGCCAGGTTCCCCCCTGCTTTACATCCATTTGTTTTGTTTCAGGATTCCAGGTAACCCACTGACCTAAGTTGGTAATTCCCTTGATTTGCTTGTTGTCCACGATGGCCTCTGGCTAATCAGCCGTTGATCATGGGAAGCTTGACGCCACGTTCATTGGCAACTTCTATGGCTCGTTCATATCCTGCATCAGCATGTCGGGCTACTCCCATTCCTGGATCTGTTGTGAGTACACGCTGTAAGCGCTCATCCATCTCCTCGGAACCATCCACAAGGATGACCATTCCAGCATGGATGGCATAGCCCATACCCACACCGCCGCCATGGTGAACTGATATCCAACTGGCACCACCAACTGCATTGACTAGAGCATTCAAAATGGGCCAATCTGCTACTGCATCAGAACCATCTTTCATTGCTTCTGTCTCACGGTTTGGTGAGGCCACAGACCCTGAATCCAAATGATCGCGACCTATGACCAGAGGCGCTGAAATATCACCTTTACGCACCAACTCGTTCATGGCCAATCCTAACTTTGCTCGCTCACCATATCCCAGCCAACAGATACGACTTGGCAACCCCTGAAATTCGACCTGCTCTTGCGCCATGTCAATCCAACGGATAAGGGCTTCATCCTCTGGGAACATTTCTTTCACCAGAGCATCTGTGCGATAGATGTCTTCTGGATCACCTGAAAGTGCCACCCAACGAAAGGGGCCTTTGCCTTCACAAAATAGGGGTCTGATGTAGGCCGGAACAAAACCAGGAAAATCAAAGGCATCTTTCACACCAGCATTTTCAGCCTGTGCGCGAATATTATTGCCATAGTCAAACACAACAGACCCGGCTTTCTTAAAAGCCAGCATGGCTTCCACGTGGCGGGCCATGGATTTATAGCTCATCTCGACATATTTATCAGGATCAGTTTCACGAAGATCTTTGGCTTCGGCAAAGCTGATACCATGGGGATAGTACCCACGTAACTCATCATGAGCCGAGGTTTGATCCGTTACAATATCTGGTATAAAACCTCGAGAGATCAATTCAGGCAAAATGTCAGCTGCGTTGGCTTCAAGGCCAATACTCACAGCTTCTCCATTTTCCTTTGCGTCAGCAATCCATTGCAGTGCTTCGCCAAGCTCTTTGGTAGCTTTGTCCAGATATCGTGTATCCAAGCGACGTTGAATTCGAGTAGGATCAATTTCCACGACCAGGGCAATACCATTATTCATTGTAACCGACAGAGGTTGAGCACCACCCATACCCCCCAATCCCGCGGTAACGACAACCTTCCCTTTCAGGTCAGCGTTGTAATGTTGCTTTGCCAGGGATGCCAGCGTTTCATAGGTTCCCTGGAGAATTCCCTGGGTGCCGATGTAAATCCAGCTGCCAGCAGTCATTTGACCATACATCATTAAGCCCTTCTTATCGAGCTCATTGAAATGCTCCCAGTTGGCCCAATTAGGAACCAGCATTGAATTACTTATCAGAACACGGGGTGCTTGTTCATGGGTTTTGAATACGGCTACCGGCTTGCCTGACTGGATCATGAGGGTCTCATCATTCTCCAATTGTTCCAGACTTTTCAGAATAGCATCAAAAGATTCCCAGTTCCGGGCAGCTTTGCCATAGCCTCCATAGACAATGAGTTCATCAGGATTTTCGGCAACATCTGGGCTCAAGTTGTGTTGAATCATGCGATAGGCGGCTTCTTGATGCCATCCCTTGCAATGCAATTTGCTTCCCATCGGCGGTGTGATTATACGCCCCATACTGCCTCCTATTTTTTTAGACTGCGGTGGACCTGATCGAAATAGCGTGGATCTTTCTCGTAAGTATCATATGAAAATATGACTAAATTCTTAAAACCGGCGTTCCTGGAAAACCCGATCTTGGCGGAGGATGTAAAACTGTTCTGATTGTAGGTAGCTATCCCCATAAAGATCAGGTCATTGTCTAACTTTTCATTTTTCATCATAGTCATGCTATGCTTGAAATCTCTCTCACCTTTGGCATAATTCATGGGAATTACAAAATCCATATCCCCATTTCTTAACCATGTTGGCCAATCCTGGAAGAAGCGCGTTCTGGCAATTTCCGGGTTTGGTTTCACAGCAGCAGATAACTTAACAGCAGGATTTATAGACTGAATACTATTATGAATATTTCCTATAAAGCTAGATAGTTCATCACGACGAAAAGCATTCCAATAGAGCCAGTACTTTTCCTTATCCTCTGGATTTAATCGATACCAATAGGAACCCTTGCCATTGCCCAGTGTGATGGGATCTACGTTATATTGCATGAGGAATTTCTTGCGACCTGCTCGGTTATAGCCATAGTCACGATCCTGAAATCTGACATAATCCAGATGAATACCATCTACATCATAATTTCGAACTATTTCAACAATAACACTTAACAAGTGATTGTTGACATCGTCATTCAAGGGAGAGAGGTATACTCCTTCCCGACCATTACGACCGTTCTGGGGCACAAACTCCAGGTCACTTTTCCCACGGCCATTTACTTCAGCCCATTCAGGGTGACGGTTGACAATATGGGATGGATCTGCAGGCAGTTTCCGCGCTGACCACGACAAATACATATTGACCCAGGCATGAATTTTTATGCCTTTTGCATGAGCCAGGGGAATAATATCTGTGAGCGGATCGTATCCACCTCTTGGAAGCAGGGTGGATCGGGGAACGATTTTGCTATTGTAATAGGCGTCTGCTCGTCCACGTACCTGCACAAATAGATCTGTATAGCCGTTTGTTGCAGCATAATCTACCAGTTTACGAACTTTCTGGGGTGAGGTGATAGAATGTCTGACCACCCAGATACCCTGCACGGGTTTGGCCAACAGCATCCCGGGGAATATCAATAAAATGAAAAAGGCAGGGAAAATCCCTGCCTTTAAATATCTCAGAATCATCAAATTCTCAAAGTAGAATTGGATAATCAGGAAGATTTTGGTTCAGTTTCAGAATCGTCTGCTTCAGGAGCAGCTTCTTCAGATCCTTCAACTTCAGTTTCTGCAGCTACTTCTTCAACGGCTTCTTCTGCCACTTCTTCGGTAACTGTTTCAACCACTTCAGCCTCGACTGCTTCAGCAGCTGCAGGCTCAGCGATTTTCTTGGCTTTGGCTTTTTTGGTCGTTTTGGCTACTTCACCAGAAGGATCAAAATCAACCAGGGCGAGGAGTGATACATGGGCTGCATCATTCTTGCGCTGACCAAGTTTTATAATCCGGGTATATCCACCATTTCTATCAGCGTACTGCGGAGCGATTTCATCAAAAAGAATTTTTACAATATCTTTATGTGGAATCACTTTCAATACAAGTCTACGAGAATGAAGATCACCACGTTTTGCCTTGGTAATCAAAGCTTCGGCAAAACGACGAGCTTCGAGAGCCTTAGGGTGTGTGGTCCGAATCTGTTTGTGCAGGAACAGGTTTGCCGCCATGTTGGCCAACATGGCCTTACGGTGGCTGGCCGTCCGGCCTAGTTTTCTACCATCTTTTCTATGTCGCATTTATAAATCCAGCCTATTCTTCTGCCATGTATTTATCGATATCCATTCCAAAATGCAAACCAAGTTCAGCCAGCTTTTCATTGAGTTCAGTCAATGATTTCCGACCAAAGTTCTTATAGCGAAGCATTTCCTGCTCCTCTTTACTAACCAGATCGGAAATATTTTTGATCTCTGCTGCCTGGAGGCAATTATATGAACGAACAGATAATTCAAGTTCATCAATGCTACGTTTAAGCTCATTCCGTATACGCAGAACTTCTTCATCAATCTCTGATTCAGGCTCAGTGATTAATTTGATGTCCTCAGTTACGAAAATACGCACGTGGTCGATCAACATTTTGGCAGCATAATTTGCTGCTTCCTGAGGTGCCAGACTACCATCAGTCTCAATCATCAGTTCCAGCATTTCAAGATCTTCATCCTCAGCACCTTGAAGTTGGATCACTTCATAGGTAGCACGAACAACTGGATTGAAAATACTATCGATAAAAATGGTACCGATTGGGTAGTCAGGTAGTTTGTTTTCATCTGCAGGAACATATCCACGGCCTCTTTGAATCCTTAACTCGATGCTCAATTCAGCTTCTTCATTAAGGGTGGCGATATGCAGGTCAGGATTAAGAATCTCAAATTGATCCTCTCCATTATTGATATCACCAGCGGTGAAGATATGGGGTCCCTTGAGTGTAAGCTGCACTTTATCAGGATTTGAATCCAACAGCTTAAACCGGACACCTTTAAGGTTAAGGATCATGTCAGTAACATCTTCCTTAACCCCTTTGATTGTAGCAAACTCATGGAGCACATTGTCCATGCGTACGCTAGTAATAGCAGCTCCGGGCATCGAAGAGAGAAGAACGCGTCTCAGGCCATTACCAATGGTAATTCCATATCCCCTCTCCAGTGGACCAACTATAAAACTCTGTTGATTAACACTGCCGCCATCCTTGATCTTAAACGATGTGGGTATGTGAAAGTTAGGCATACTATCCTTTCTTCACTTATTACTTGGAGTACAACTCAACAACGAGCTGTTCATTGTATTCATCATGAACCTGATCACGAGCGGGAGCTTCTAAATAAACCCCTTCCATGTTCGCTTTGTCGAGTCTTAACCAGGGGAAGCTACCCTCACCCTGAACGCGACGCATTGAATCATGAATCAGATCTAATTTTTTGCTCTTCTCACGAACCTTAATCATATCTCCGGCTTTCATCTGATAGCTGGGGATATTGACTCTCTTGTTATTAACCAGAAAGTGTCCATGATTGACAAGTTGACGAGCCTGACGGCGAGTTCTTGCAAAGCCCAGACGATACACAGTATTGTCAAGACGGCTTTCAAGCATAACCACCAGGTTATGACCCGTAATACCCTTTTTCAGGTTAGCTTTTTTGAAGTAATTACGAAATTGCTTCTCAAGCACACCATAGAGGTATTTCATTTTTTGTTTTTCTTTTAGCTGTAGTCCGTATTCAGACGGTCTACGGCGATAAGTCGGACCATGTTGGCCCGGGGGGTAATTTTTTGTCGGAGCTGCAAATTTCGGAGACTCGAAAGCCTGAAATCCTAGGCGGCGACAGATCTTACCGCGTGGTCCATTAAAAAGTGCCATAGTCGATTATTCCTTAAACGCGACGTTTTTTCGAAGGACGACAACCATTATGTGGAATGGGTGTGATGTCCTTGATTGCTGTAATTTCAAGCCCTAAAGCAGCAATAGAGCGAATGGCGGACTCACGACCACCACCGGGACCTTTTACACGGATCTCAGCGCGCTGCAATCCGGCGTCCATAGCTTCTTTGCCAACTTTTTCTGCTGCAAGTGAAGCAGCGAAGGGTGTGTTTTTACGAGAACCTTTAAAACCGGCAACGCCGGCACTGGCCCATGCAATCACATTACCGTTGCGATCAGTAATACTGATTATTGTATTATTAAAGCTGGCCTTGACATGAACAATGCCTTCCGGCTCAACTTTAAGTTTTCTCTTTTTTCTGGATTTAGCTTGAGCTTTAGCCACTTACTATCTCCTAACCCTTTTTCTTGATTCCGACATTACGCTTGCGGCCTTTACGGGTACGGGCATTGTTCTTAGTGTTCTGTCCACGTACGGGTAAACCACGACGATGTCGTAATCCACGATAACATCCAATATCCATAAGGCGTTTGATATTCATCTGAGTTTCATTTCTCAGCGCACCCTCGACCCGGTATTCTTTGGTAATAACCTCGCGAATATCACGAACCTGATTTTCATTCAGGTCTTGAACTCTAAGATCTGGATCGACGCCTGCCTTCTCACAGATTTGGCCGGCAAAATAGTAACCGATGCCAAAAATGTATGTTAGGCCATATTGAAGCTTCTTGTTTCTGGGTAAGTCAACACCTGCTATACGTGCCAAGTGAGTACTCCTTAACCTTGTCTTTGCTTATGTTTAGGATTTTCGCAAATAACTAACACCTTGCCTTTGCGGCGGACCACTTTGCACTTGTCGCAAATTGGTTTCACTGATGCTCTTACTTTCATTAATCTACGTCCTATTTAGTTATTTGTAGCGGTAAGTGATCCTGCCACGAGAAAGGTCATAGGGTGACAATTCCACCGTTACCTTATCTCCTGGAAGTATTTTGATATAATGCATTCGCATTTTACCAGATATGTGAGCGAGGACTTCATGACCATTCTCGAGCTTCACGCGAAATGAGGCATTCGGAAGATTTTCCAAAATATTGCCATCCGCCACGATCATTTTCTCTTTTGCCATATTCCCCTTACCCTAATCAAATACCGTTTGTTCAGCCGTGCTAAGCACAACTGGCCCATCTGCAGTAATTGCGATGGTATGTTCAAAATGGGCCGAAAATTTCCCGTCTCGGGTCTTAATCGCCCACCCATCTTTGCCGGTGAAAATTTCTTTAACACCTGCATTTATCATTGGTTCGATGGCCAAACACATACCTTCCTTCAATTCCACTCCAGTCCCCGCAACCCCATAATTCGGGACTTGAGGATCTTCATGTAATTGCTTTCCAATACCATGGCCAACCAACTCGCGGACAACACTATAGCCGTGTGATTCACAGAATGACTGAATAGCGTGTCCAATGTCATTGAGGTGGTTTCCCGGGATACACTGTCCAATGCCGCGGTACAGCGATTCCCTTGTTATGTCAAGAAGGTTTTGAGTCTCCCCTGAGATCGTACCGACTGCAAAAGTCTTGGCATGATCTCCATAAAATCCATCCACAATGGCACCACAATCTACACCTATTATATCACCCTCGTTGAGCACAGTGCTATCTGGAATGCCATGCACAACCATATCGTTGGGTGATAAACAAAGGGTTCCAGGAAAGTCATACAGGCCTTTAAAGCCTGGTATAGCTCCCTGACTAAGAATGTAATCTTCAGCAATTGTATCCAATTCCTTCAATGTCACCCCGGGTTGAACATTTTCTTCAACCTTAAGTAGGGTTTCATGTACAATCTTCGCAGCACGTCGGATTGTACGGATTTCATCCTTTGATTTGTATCTAATCATATCAAAAAACGCAACTTAGAGCGAGTTACATCCGTCGACGTCCACGAATCTTACCAGACTTCATGAACCCGTCATAGTGACGCATCAACAAATGTGACTCAACTTGTTGCAGTGTATCTAATGCAACACCAACCATAATCAAAAGGCTGGTTCCACCAAAAAAGCTGGCAACATCGTAATCAACATTTAGAAAATTTACAATGATTGAAGGGAATACAGCGATCAAGGCCAGAGCGATTGCACCAGGCAAAGTAACTCTGGTTAAAATATTGTCGATGTACTCAGCAGTGCGTTTCCCAGGTCTAATTCCAGGAATAAAGCCACCCTGCTTCTTCATATTATCAGCAACTTCTACAGGATTGAAAGCTATCGCAGTATAGAAGTAAGTGAAAAACACAATAAAGAGACCAAATACGGTGAGGTAGAATGGATGATTGTAATCAAACAATCTCAACATGGTACCAACCCATGGGCTCTCTGAAAAATAAGTTCCGACCATACCTGGCAGCATCAAAATAGCCTGGGCGAAGATGATAGGCATAACACCAGCGGTGTTAATTCTTAAAGGAATATGTGTGGACTGGCCACCATATACTTTTCGACCCACAACTCTTTTGGCGTACTGTACAGGAATTTTCCTGGTTCCCTGAGTAAGCAGAATAACACCTGCAATCACTGCAATGAGAATTCCAATTAGCAGGATCTCTGTAAAGATGGTGTGAACATCATTCTGTACATAGTGGATTTCCTTAAAGATTACCTGAGGCAATCTAACGAGAATACCAATCATAATGATCAGGGATATACCGTTTCCAATACCACGTTCAGTGATTTGCTCACCAAGCCACATCAGAAAAACAGTGCCTGTTACCAACGTGATAACGGTGAGAGCCATAAATCCAACACCACCATTAGGAACTACCTGGGCTGTACCACCACCAATAGATGCTTCCATAGAGCTCAGGAATATTCCAATACCCCAGGCCTGCATGGTAGCAATAAGGACAGTAGCATAGCGGGTAAGCTGTGTGATTTTCTTACGGCCTTCCTCGCCTTCTTTCTGAAGTTTCTGAAAGTAAGGGATAACCGAACCCAACAACTGTAAAATAATAGATGCAGAGATATAAGGCATGATGCCAATTGCGAAAACGGTAGCTTTCTTGAAGTTACCACCTGCGAAAAGATCAAAAAGCCCCAGAAACCCTTGCATACCCTGCTGCAAATTATCGATGGCAGCACTCAGGACTTCTACATCAACACCAGGAAGCGGCACGTGACTGCCAAGACGAAATACGGCAATCACACCAAGAGTAAACAGAATACGCTGTCTTAATTCAGGTATCCGGAATACTGTTTTGATTTTTTCGATCATCTACGAGTTACCTTTCCCCCGGCAGCAGTGATCTTTTCCTCAGCAGATTTGCTAAAGGCATCTACAGTGATTTCCACTGCGCGATCAATCTCACCATCTCCCAAAACCTTAATCAGGCTATCAGCTTTATTGATAAGTCCAGCTTCAACAAGTGCAGCAGCATCAATAACAGTAGCTTCTATGCGACCAAGATCACGGAGATTCAGGATTTCGTATTCTTTACGGAAATGATTAGTAAAACCTCGTTTAGGAAGTCTTCTATGAAGCGGCATCTGGCCACCCTCAAATAAACCGGCATTCTTTGAACCAGTTCTTGAGCCATAACCCTTTTCACCACGTCCTGCATTGCGGCCCCACCCTGAGGCGTTACCGCGACCAATGCGTTTTTTCTTCTTAACAGAACCGGCAGCTGGTTTTAAATCACCTAATTTCATTAAACTTTCTCCACGGTAACCAAATGCTTTACCTTGAAAACCATGCCACGTATGACATCATTATCTTCATGGACCACACTATGATCAATGCGCTTTAAACCAAGCGCTTCGACAGTTCTTTTCAATTTTTCTTTTTGACCAATGAGCCCTTTAATCTGGGTCACTTTGATCTGCTCGACTTTTTTCTTGGCATTCATTTTAGTTAAATAACTCCTGAATGGTAATTCCACGTCTGCGGGCAATCTCAGTTGCATCTTCGAGATTTTCCAATCCGTCCATGGTTGCTTTAATCACATTATGGGGATTGCGTGTACCAAGAATCTTGGCCAGAACGTCAGTGATACCGACTTGTTCCATGATAGCACGAATGGCGCCACCAGCAATGATTCCAGTACCTGGAGAGGCTGGTTTCAACATGACACGACCAGCACCGTATTTCCCGATGATTGCGTGAGGGAGGGTTCCATTAACAATAGGGACACGCACAACGCTCTTTTTGGCGTTTTCTTTGCCCTTATTTACAGAATTCATCACTTCGTTTGCTTTTCCCAAGCCAACACCGACGTGACCGTTTCCATCACCCACAACAACGATTGCATTGAAGCTAAATCGACGACCACCCTTCACAACCTTTGCAACACGGTTGATCTTGACGACCTTCTCTTCTTTGAATTCGATTTCGCTGGGATTAATCGATCGTTTCATTAACACTCCAATCCTTCGGCACGAACCGAATCGGCCACTGCTTTGATACGGCCATGATATTTGAACCCATTCCGGTCAAAAACGACTTTCTTGATACCTTCTGCCTTGGCCTTTTCTGCAATGGCTTTTCCGAGAGCAATACTTGCATCAGTCTTGGTACTGTCTTTCTTCAACAGTCCTGTCACTGCTTCCTGTGCATCGGCAATGCCAAAAAGCACACGATGCTCCAGGTCATTAACGACCTGAGCGTAGACATGACGATTGCTGCGGAATACAACCAGACGCGGTACCTCTGCCGTTCCCTGTAATTGGGCGCGCAGAGCTTTTTTCTTTTTCAGCCTTTTTAAATCTTTTGCTGATTTAGGATACTTCACAGCTTAAATCCTTTATTTTCCAACGGTTTTACCGGCTTTACGTCTGACGTATTCGTCTTTATAACGAATACCCTTACCCTTGAAGGGCTCAGGTGGACGTACTGAACGGATTTTTGCAGAAACCTGCCCGACCATATATTTACTATAGCCTTTCACGGTGAAGGAAGTATTTCCCTTCTGAACTTCATAGTCAATTCCATCAACAGCACCGATAAACACGGGATGTGAGAAACCAACATTAATGAGCAGTCCACCCTGCTGGGCCATGACCGTATAACCAGTACCTATCACTTCCATATCTCTTGAGAAGCCAGTACTGACACCAGTAACCAAATTATTAATCAATGCGCGTGTCAAACCATGGGCGGCACGAGCATCTTTATCATCAGAATTCCGAGAAACGACAATCTGATTCTCAACTTGTTCCACCTTTACCGATGGGAGAGTCTCAACAAAGTCAGCGCCTTTGGGACCTTTGGCCTCAACAAAATCAGCGTGAATTTTAAGCTCTACTCCGGCAGGGATAACAATAGGCAATTTTCCAATTCTAGACACAATAGACCCCTAAAGCTTACCACACATGGCACAAGACTTCACCACCGACACGCTCTTTCTTAGCTTGCTTGTCGGTAATAACGCCACGACTGGTTGTGAGGATGGCAATCCCCAGACCGTTACGAACGCGTGGTAGACTATCGGCAGGTACATAATGACGACGACCAGGACGACTGATACGGGTCAAACCAGCGATAACCGGTGAGCCTTTGGCTGTATATTTTAAGTAAACACGTAATACATTTTGCTTATCATCTTCGACAATAACAAAATCTTTAATAAATCCTTCCAGCTTAAGAAGTAGTGCCATACGAAGCTTGAGATTTGAACTAGGAATATCAGTCCAACGGTGTCCAGCTTGCTGGGCATTACGAATGCGGGTTAGGAAATCTGCGATTGGATCATTCATAGACATATTGAATGGTCTCCTTACCAACTGGCCTTAACGATGCCAGGAATTTCACCTTTCAAAGCCAACTCACGAAAACAGATTCTACACAGACCAAATTTGCGAAGATATCCATGTGGACGTCCACAAACGCGGCACCTGTTGTAAGACCGCACCTTGTACTTTGGTGCTCTTTTCGCTTTAGCGATCAGGGATTTTTTAGCCATAATTCTACTCGCTCCTATGCCTGCTTACGTCTGAAAGGAATACCCAGGGCCTTTAACAGCTCAAAAGCTTCCTCATCAGTGGTAGCAGAGGTCGTAATACTGATATCCATCCCATTCACACCTTCGATTTTATCGTAGTCGATCTCAGGGAAGATAATCTGTTCTTTAATACCAAGACTGTAGTTCCCGCGACCATCAAATGATCGGTTAGGAACACCATTAAAGTCACGAACGCGAGGCAATGCAATAGAAATAAAGCGATCCAGAAACTCCCACATGGTTTTGCCATGCAGCGTTACGCGGGCACCCACAGGGTCACCGGCACGCAGCTTAAAGTTTGAAATAGCTTTTTTAGCACGAGTAATCACGGCTTTTTGTCCGGTAATAGTTGTCAATTCACTGACAGCTGCTTCCAGGCGACGCGGTTCCTCTTTTGCTTTTCCAAGCCCCATATTCAGGGTAATTTTTTTCAAGGCAGGAACCTGCATGGTGCTCGAATACTCGAACTTCTTCATGAGCATAGGCATAATTTCTGCGTTGTATTTTTCTTTTAATCTAGGTGTATAATCACTCATATTCACTCACACCTTATCGGTCAATGATTTCGCCGGAAGTCTTCAAAAAGCGGACTTTACGACCATCATCTAAAAATTTATAACCAACCTTGACTGGTTTACCATCTTGAAGTAGCGCAACATTTGAAGCATTGATTGCGGCTTCCTTTTCAATGATTCCAGAAGGTGCATTTTGGGAGGTTTGACGCTGATGCTTTTTGATGAAGTTGATACCCTCAACCAGCACACGCTGAGTTTTTGGATATATCTGTAAAACTTTTCCAGTCTTACCCTTATCTGCACCGGCGAGAACCACAACCTGATCATTTTTCTTAATTTTCATCTCATAGCCTCCTATAGCACTTCTGGCGCCATTGAGACGATGCGCATATGTTTTTTCTCACGCAATTCGCGGGCAACGGGTCCGAAGATACGTGTACCACGAGGTTCACCTTGTGCATTCAGCAAAACAGCAGCATTTTCATCAAAACGAATATAACTGCCGTCTCTGCGACGGATCTCTTTCTTAGTTCTCACAACAACGGCGGTAGATACTTCACCTTTTTTAACCGAACTGTTGGGGATGGCATGCTTAATAGTCACGACGATAAGATCACCTACTGAGGCGTATCGACGACGACTTCCACCAAGAACCTTGAAACAGAGGACTTCCTTGGCACCCGTATTGTCTGCGACTGCGAGTCGTGTTTCTTGTTGTATCATTGTTCTATCTCACCCTTACTTAGGCTTCTAGAGCCTGCTTAACGGTTTCAAGGAG
>JAERTH010000129.1 GCA_016844955.1 Fidelibacterota bacterium
GTTGAGGAATCCGAATTTATAGAGTGCATCAAAAATTTAGGCTTTAAAGGAGAGTCCATTACAAAAATGATGGAGCTCCTTTTGAGAAATATCATTGAGACAAATGGATTTGCGGTCCCAGTCCCTCTGCTTTTTCAATATCTGCGTGTTCGCGTCCAGGAACCACTCAATATTGAATTTCAGGGTAGTCTTGACCCCGACCCTACCCTTGAAGAGACGATCATGCATCATGTAGTGAAAACGATCTCATATATTGACTCGTCATTTCTCAGTAAGTATGTAGCAAGTGAGAAAATGACGCCAGGTGAGAGAATGACCTTCAAAAAAGGGCTTAAAAAGATCCTGATAGCCTTCAGCAACGGGGGTGTTGAGGACACATACGCCGCTTACTTGAATAGGTCCTCTGATCAAAACATTTCAGATAGCCAGTACAAGCGTAAGTACAAAAAACAGTTTGAGTATGTAGCCAAGGTTGCCAAAAAGGATTTTTCGGCACGGATTAAAAGTGACTTTAAACAATATAGTGGACCTAAAAATGGCCGGAAATGATCATATCACTCGCTTTCTTGATGACCTCCTGGAGATGAAGGCTGATTTAATTCTGCAGCCGCAGATCGAAAATAAGCAGGCGCAACCCATGAAAATGGTGGCTGATGCTCCAGCAAAAATGACGGTAGCCACATCTCGCATAGGCCTGTTATGTGATCCCGAAAATAAAGTGTTGGCGCGTGTGTATAAGAGCGATGAAGATGCCTGTTTTCGCATATTCCTTTTGTCTTCCACCTCTCGAAGTACGGCCAACTCAATGATAAGCCTTGATAAAAACTCCGCTTTCTTTATCGCCGATAAAAATGGGCAAGTTGAAATCCCATATACTGTAGACATTCACCCCCTGAAGAATGAGTTCCAGCTCAGTTTCCCCTGTGCCAGTGTGGAGGTGGACCAAATGCCCGAACCGGATGTTTCAACAACAGTGGAATCCTTCAGCATGAACTTCGACCCACTAAACTCCATGCTTTATGTTGATTTAGCGCCAGAAGCATTTCCGAAGGGCACCTTCCCAACGAAACTGGTGTGTCAGGTGACTGCTGCCGATCCCCCAAAAACAACCCTTGTACCAATTCGGGATCAAGGGGCTGTGGTCCATATGGAAAACATGGACATCCCTCAAGGTCCTCTGGTTTTGAGCGCATATAAATAGTTCGCGATGGATCTCCTCCCAGGATTACTCATATTGACATGAAAAACACTGGCCTGATCGAGTTTAGTCATCAGTTTGAACAAGCCGTGTCTCTGGTGGAACGGATACCCTGGCTATCGCTTCGTCTAAAAAAAATCAACCAGATATATTCGTTTCTCCAAGATTCGCTTGAAGCAAGTCAGCAAATTCCGTTTAGGCTGGAGTTGATTGAATGTGCTCAAGTATTCCTAATAGAAATTTCAGAAAAACCCTGGTCTGGAACGGGATTGGATCCGAAGGACTTAGAAGCGTTTCATGTCAATGTTTCTCCAGGACTTGACCAGACTGCTCTGAGGCAATTGGAATTTCTGGTTATTGAAAGCCTGTTTGTCATGGGGGATCACAGGGGGCTTCAAAAGTACCTTGCTGAGGCTTTGTGGTATGTAGATGATATGGATAATCTGGAGGAGGGTACTTTCCGCGACCTCCAGAGTTTTCAGCAGGAATTTCTTTACAAGTACAAAAACAAGATTCCCCAAGCGCTGTTGAATCGTCTGCAACCCTATATTGATGCCCCTTCACATGAATCTTCCCACTCCCAGATACAGGCGATGTTTGTCGTAGCGGAGGGAGAACTGCAGAGTGGAATCTTGGCTGAATTGACACTGGGAAACCTCCGGGCTTATAAAAAGCCGGGTTCGGATCAATTGCGTATAGCCACCCATCTGGTAGATGAAAATGATATCCTGGCGGATCAGGGAGCAGAATTATTCACCTGGCTCAAATATAAGTATCCAGAAAAAATTCCGGGCCACCTCAGGCTGGAATACACACTGAGAGCGAAGAGTTCAGTGTTAACAGGATCATCTCTTGGCCTGGGGTTGGCGGTTCTCTCAGATATGGGTCTTTATAGCCTGTACAAAAACCGCAGTTTTGAACCCAGAGTCTACAATGATGTTGCCGTAACGGGGGCCATGGATGGAACAGGTCGCATATTGCCTGTAAATGAATCAACCCTCAAGTATAAAATTGAAGCCGCATTCTTTTCACAAATACGAACCGTCGTTTTGCCCTTAGCGCATAAAACTCTGGCAGTGAAGATCCTGTCAGACCTACAGGTGGAATTTCCTCTACGCAAAATCCATATGGTTTTTCTTTCAAGCATTGAGGAGTTTGAAGGTCATCGGGAAGTATTCTTTTATCAGAGGCGAAAAGCTAGCAGAAGAGTAATGCAATTCTTTAGGGAATATGTTAGTTATGTAACACTATCGATTATGTCGTTAATCCTGGTGCTGGTGGTGGGACTCTGGTTTGGAGTGATCCATAACCCACTCCCTCACAAGCTCGTTCTTGACGAGAATAGGGTAAGGGTTCAGAACAAGTGGGGTACAGAATTATGGATGGGAAATATTGGATCTACACATGGTATTATTGAGGATATTGATGGAAACAAGACCCCAGAGGTAATAATAGGTCATGACATGGGGTATGAGAGCGAGTCATCTTCTGAATTCGTTGGTTCCATCGCATGTTATGATTATAAAGGCAATCTTCAGTGGAAATTTGGGGCTGGTGATTCATTACTGTTCGGTGAAAATGTGATAAATGACCCCTTTAATGGAGTGGTTGCCTTGGTCGAGGATCTTAACCAGGATGGTTTATGCGAGATTGTGACGATTGGCGTCTCTAAGCTCTTTCCTTGTCAAATCTGTTTTTTAGATCATCAGGGAAACTTATTGTCGGAATACTGGCATGTGGGACAGCTCGCCGGAGCTCGATCAATTGAAGCATTCGACAATGGTAAGAAAAGAGAAGTAGCATTCTATGGAATCAACAATAGGTACAGAACAGGAGTAATTTTAGTCCTAGATCCATTTCAAACGCATGGCCAATCATTAGAAATGAAATCACTGAGGATTCCCAGACCAGAGGTCGATGGAAATGAAATATTTTATGTTAAATTTCCGAACACTCACTTTTTTGAGGGAATACGTTACGATTTCTCAAGGATTGTGAGTCATTCAGATGGTCGTTCGTTCACAGCCTCGAATAACAAAGGAATAACCCTACCCGACGGGACGAGCCACATTGCATCTGTTTACTATGAGTTTAATAGTAATATGACCTTGATTCGGAGTTATCCCACTGATGGATATTATGACTTGTACAAAAGGAAATATCCAGATCGTCCTCAAATTGGATACGGAAATGCTATTGTTGGGAAACAACTTTCTAGTATCGAGTATTGGGATGGAACAAAATGGGTTCCCAATAGGACAATCAATTCAAACTACCTTGCGTCAATCTTAGCCAAGTAGTCAATCTCCACTTTTTTTCTGCACAAAAAGAAATCGGCGGTAAGTCTCTTATAGCTAAAATCATGAAATAGCTACTGCGTGAGCATTTTCATGATAAAACACCTATAGGAGAATGCTATGAGGAATTCGATTCGATTGTTCTGTGTCCTGATAACCCTGACTGGTCTTGGGTTTGGACAAGTTGCCCACTATGATTTTAGTGGTGAGAGTAGCGATCTGAGCGGCAATGGAAATACTGCGATTATGGAGGGTTGTGAATTTACAGTTGATAGGTTTGATGTAGCGAATCATGCCATACAGTTTGACGGCATAGATGACTATGTTCAAATTAGTAGTACTGAATTGTTAGCAGCGATTGATACGATCAGTGTAAACATATGGTATTCACCTGGGACGGAAGATCCATTTCTTGCCAGCAGGTTGGTTAACAAGGATGACCAATATGCAGGAGATTCGGACCGTAGCTACTATCTTCGTGTTGATGGTCTGGGGAATAATCAATATACATTTGTATGGAATGTGTATAACACAGATTTAACAACGACTGCCATTTTCTATACAGCAACGATCCAACCAGGAGAGTGGTGTATGCTTACCGGCCTATATGATGGAGCTGTCCAGAAATTGTTTTTTAATGACTCCCTTGTAGGTGAAATCGAAGTTTTCTTGCCAAGACAACCTGGAAATGCCCCCATTTATCTTGGCCGTTCCAACTATGACATAACCTGGTTGGAAGGACGTCTGGATGAATTTCGATTGTATGATAGAATGCTCTCACATGCGGAAATTTCTGAATTGTATGATATTCCGCCTGATCCGTATCCCCCCCATGCTTACTTCGAAGATGATTTTTCCATCTTTGATACATTGAATTGGACTCAATATGACAATGGAAGCAATAACGTCAATATAGACAATGAAATTTCAGGAGAAGTGTACATCGATGGAGCACGGAACTGGGAAGCCGCCTGTCGCGTTACTCATGAAATGCATACTATGGGTAATAATTTTGTCGCACAATTTGACTTGAAGTGGACAGGTGGTGCAAGTGGCGCTTTTCAGGTTGGCTGGTCGAAAACCAATGAATTTTGCTACATTCAATCACATCAGGATTATTCAACTCTTGAGGATTGGGATGACTATGTAGGGTTTTCTGTTGGCTCGGGCAGTGCATATCTCCGTGGAATGGCTAGGGGAGAGGAAATGCCTGGCTCGGGTACCATTGGCCAGGATATGCTCCTGGATGAATGGTATACCCTGAAATTTATACGCGATGGAAATTTACTAAAAGGTCAGATATGGACTCAGGGAGCCAATACTTTACTCGGGGAGCTCGACTTATCACTGACAACAAGGGAAAACTATAAGTACTTCCATATTTCATCCTGGGACAATATGATGAACAGCGTTCATTCATATTTTTCAATTGACAATCTTATTCTAGAGGTTTGGGATGATCTAGTTACGGGTGATACTCTATTCTATGATGGATTCGACTCCGATTTATCCCAATGGAACATCTGGCATGCGGAAACTCCATACAATGTTGAGGTAACGGAGGATGATGGAAATCCGGCTCCCTGTATCCTCATGGACGACATGTTAAACTATGGTACCTATGCCACATCAATTCAAACATTCGAGTATGTTGGTCGAACGGTTGAGTTTTCAACGGACCTTCGCCATGGTAATGCAATCTATAGCGATCAACGGACTGCAACACTATCAATCTCAAACACCAACACTCACTCTGGTGATTATGATATCGCTTTTATTGCGATAGCCGGGAGCACCCATCCTTCGGTTCCAAACATGGTTACTTGTAACCTTGTTTATGATTCATCTGGGGTTGAATATGCTGAGAATGTACCCTGGTTTAGCATCCCCGGATTCAATGGAGATGATTGGCACAATGCAAGAATCCAAATAAAACCGGAAGGTATGGTTGATTTTATTATGGACGGCCAGGTCGTCTATTCAAGTAGTCATTCCATTACTCAAAATTACAACAATGGAATTGCAGTAGAAATTGGCGGTAGAAAGGGATACTATGACAATATCCTGGTGAAATACCTAAACATAGATCCAATCGCAGGTGATTTCTTTCGAGAACAACCAACACAGCATGTATTGGTTAAAAATTTCCCTAACCCCTTTAATCCCACTACAACCATCAGATATGGTCTGCCTGAATTATCTGATGTATCTCTGGTTGTTTATGATGTAACAGGTCGTGAGGTGAATCGATTGGTTCAGACAAGACAAAATGCCGGCTGGTATGATGTCCAATGGAATGGGCTTGGGGCGGATGGGTATCAGGTCAGTACAGGTCTCTACTTTGCACGTCTGGATGTCGGTGGGTTCACAGATGTCGTGAAAATGGTCTACCTGAGATAAGTTGTGCTACTTTCCCCTAGGTTAAGAATCTATTCCTGACCTAGGGGAATCACTAATTCGTGGTCAATCCCTGAACAATACCTTCATTTTCAATCGTTGCAAAAAAATAACAAACTCCTAGATTCTGTGGCAGAAACGCAACAGTTTCATAGTGCTTAAAACTTGTTTCCCAAGTTGTGATTACGTTTCTGGGGGTGGTATCATCTTTGCCCAAGATGTTTGCATATTCGTGCTGAAAATGATTTACTCTGAGGGATAGTTGTTCATGTTAATCAATACCAGGACATTTCTTGTTTCAATATTGTGTTTCATTTCAATGGCAATGAGTGACGATCTTCCCTTTCAGTTCAGTATAAAGGAACCAACGGGAATTCACCCCGTCCCATTTATCCTCTCAGATTTGGATAATGACGGAAAAGATGAAGTCCTCTACAACATTAATGATATTCATGCAGGGGAGCACAATATTGTATATCTCGAAGACAACTTATTGTCTATAAAATGGGCGCTAAATTTTGAGTATCCTATTACCAATTTTGAGACACACGATCATGACCAGGATGATCAGAAAGAGATATATACACTCCAGATTATTGATAGTCTCCATGTACTAAAAGTTTTTGACCAGACCAGACAGCTGCTACTCATGGATACAGTTTTCATTGGGAGCGATTTTAATCATGATGGGGATTATAATGTTGTTGTGGCATTTCGCCACTTTCATGATCTGAATCAGGATGGATATGACGATGCTATTTTCTTTTTACATTCAGGATTTGATTATATCCATAGAGGTTTGATTGCCTATGATATTCATAGCCACAAACGACTCTGGTTACATGAAACGGGTGGATCACCTGGTTCAACCCTGATTGAGGATATTGATGGTGATGGGAAGGTTGAAATTGTTCTCGGAACGAACGCTCCTGCCAATGGGAATGTAACAGAAACCACCAATGATAATGAAAGTTTCATACAGGTGATTGATACAGAAGGACACCTGATCTGGCAGAGTCAGATCGGGCAGACACCATTTTCAACAGTGAACGTGACTACTGTTTCGGATCATTTTTCAAGTCAACCATCTATTCTCACAGTTTTCATGGCATATGGGGAGAGTGAAATACCCAACAATTTATCTCTGTGGAAATATGACGCTGACCGGAGTGTTCTGGTTAAGACAAAGTCAGTCAATATCCCAACTCGGATAGCGACTTCACAGCATTTTGGTAGGCCTACAGAACCTGACTGGCATATACTTGTTACTACTGCAAATGGGAAAACCAGCAAGTACAACAATGCATTGGAGCTCATGGGAACCTATAGCAACCCAACCCGATCTATTCCCGTCCACCTGGGCCAGTATGTGGAAGGATTCCCTTACAACTATGTTGCTGAAACGGGAAAGTCTGGTATTGAAATATATGACCCCGATTTCAACCTTTTGGCAAAGCATCCTGAGGCAACAGGACTCAGAAGAATTAAGACAGGTCCATATGGTGCCAGCGATTTGCTATTGGAGACCCCTTCTATTGTTAGTAGAATAGCTTTTACCAAATCAATTCATTCAGTACCAAAAACTATATACTGGCTGATATTAGCCTTTGGCTGCGGAATCCTGTTTGCCATGCTTCTATGGTATGTTTTAAGAAAAAAGCTCTATTGGAACACAAACCCAAGAGTGTTTTACAACCTGTTTGAAGCACTGGATGTGGGGATTATGCTCCTGGATAAAAAGAGGAAAATGATCTTCACAAATGACCATTTTTTTAAAATGACAGGCATTCCTAAAACGGGTAGCTATCCTGAAAAACTTGAAGCCATCGAGGGCATTGATTGGTTGCAAAAGTATATCAGCGATGGACAATATAGAGAGTCCTCAAGCGTAATGACACACATGGTGTCTCAAGAACAAAGAACGCTCCAGATCAAATCATTCAAGATGAATGCAAGTGATCCAATTCGTTGCATCTTGCTGCAGGACAATACTTTACAAAAACGAGCAAGCTCTACTATCGAATGGGCCTCTGTCATGCAGCGTATTACTCACTCCATTCGGAATCCATTAGATATACTTGGAAAACAGATGCGAAGGATGCAAAAAGAAATACATAAGGATGGAACGTTTGCAGACAATCATGCACTAGTCAGCTCCATGCTGGAAGAAATCTCACGTCTTGAAGAAACCACTAAAACATTTCTAGTTTTCTCACAGCTCAGGAAGCGGGACAATCAACCTGTCTGTATACATGAAACACTGAATAAACTAATTGATAAGTATCAAGCCTTTTCACTAGATACATACAACATTCAGTTTAACGCGCACGCCATTCAGACAATGGTAACTGGTGATAAAAACCAACTGGGACAAGCGTTTGAGAATATCATTGAGAATGGTTTGTCCGCCATGCCTGATGGTGGAATTCTGAGAGTCGAACTCTTAAGTAGTGAAAGTATTGAACACATCGGTGGTAATATCAATATTCATGCGAAAGTCAGGATATCGGATGAAGGAGGCGGGATGTCTGAAGAAGTTTTGAAAACTATATTTAGACCAGGCATGTCTATGCGATCAGGTGGTGCAGGGTTTGGAATGTTTATCACTAAACAGGTCATCGAAGATCATGGAGGCATCATCGAAATCATGAGCAAGGTGAATAGCGGAACCACGGTTGAAATATCACTTCCTCAGAATCGAATGGAGATAACATCTTAATGCGGATATTGATTGTAGATGATGAAGCTAAACTCAGAACCGAAGTTCGCTATATACTTGAAGAAGAAGGATATGCAGTTGATGAGGCTGCTGAGGGTCATGAAGCATTGTCTCGGATTAGAAATGTTTCCTATTCGGTGGTCTTGCTGGATATCCGAATGCCGGGTTTATCCGGTATTGATTTGATTGAACGAATCCGGGATATAAATACCGAGTTACCCATTATCATGATATCAGCATATGCCAATATTGAGAACATTGTTGGATCTGTTAAAAATGGAGCTATTGATTTTATTGAGAAACCCTATCGGGAGGAACGCCTTTTATTTTCGATTTCCAGTATTCTCGAGAAACAAGACTTGTATACAAAAAATAGGGCGCTCTCACGAAACATTAAATCACTTCAGAAACAAGTATCTTCAATACCTCAAATAATTGGTGAGAGTGCAGAAATCAAACGATTGAAAGACTCGATTAGTCAAGCAGCTCGACATGATGTCACTGTGCTTATCACTGGTGAGTCGGGTACAGGAAAGGAGTTGGTAGCTCAGTCAATATTCATTAATAGTCAAAATTTCGAGCATAAGATGCTCACACTAAACTGTGCATCAATTCAAGAGAATTTGATTGAGAGTGAGTTGTTTGGTCATAGGAAAGGTGCTTTCACGGGTGCCGTTAAAGATCGAGATGGCTTGTTTAAAAGTGCTTCTGGAGGTACTCTTTTTCTGGATGAGATCGGTGAAATGCCTCTAGGAACACAGGCGAAACTTTTAAGAGCGTTAGAGTCCCAACGGATTCTGCCGGTTGGGGCGGATCTGGAGGAGGATATATCTGTTAAGCTTATTGCGGCTACAAATAAAAACCTGGAGGAGGAAGTGTCGAGGGGTCGATTCAGAGAGGATTTGTTTTATCGATTGGACTATTTACGAATTCATACCCCACCACTGAGAAGCCATCCTGAGGATATCCCACTCAATGCAACACATTTTATTAAGGAATTCTGTTTTGCTCACAATTCACCGTTGAAAAAATTGAGTCCAGATGCAGTCAAGGTGCTGCAGAATCATGACTGGCCTGGCAACGTGCGTGAATTAAAAAATGTATTAGTAAAACTGATAACAGGAAATGAGAGTGAGACTATCTCCGCCTTATCTGTTGAGTTTTTTCTGGGTAAACAGCCCTCAGGAATTACCAAGACGACTCCCTTTGAAAGAACACTACGTGATGCAACCGCTGATTTTCAAAAACAATTCATTCTGGAAGCATTGAACCAGAATGATGGGAATGTCACAGAGACAGCGCGTGTTCTGGGTGAGAACAGGTCGCATTTTTACAGGCGGTTAAAAAAACTACAGATCGTGTTTTGAGTGTTCTGGTGACTGGGGACAGGGATTATCACTATTTGAATTCGATAATGATTTGACATGTTTCCCCGAAGCAACACTTCACGCTTTGACTGTTGCATTTAGCCGACTATTCCCTTTTAAATTCTTAAAGTAGATTCCGTAAACATCACAATAATAATTTGTTACGGGTGCTATAGATTTTGGCACCTCCTTTGAAAGTTGCATTGAGTATATGGAAACACGTAACTCAAATGAAGCCCTCAAGGAGGATGTATGGTTGTAAAAAAACTGATACTTGGATTAAGCCTGTTGCTCGTAGTCACACTAAGCGCACAGGCTCAATTTGGCCTGTTCTTATTCAATAATGGTGATGCCACAGACGCCAGTGGGTTTGGAAATCATGGTGACATTAGTGGCCCACAACCAACCACTGGGAGGTTGGGAAACACTGATGCCGCAATTCAGTTCGATGGCGTGGATGATTATGTTGATTTACCTGCGGCCATGCTTAATGGATTGGAAACATTTACAATATATACATGGGTAAGAGTGAATTCTCATGATGCTGTTTCTAGTATCCTTAGTAACGGTCAAACCAGCGCGAATAGTGTTTGTTGGAGGATAATGGGTATAACGCCAGATGGGGGTGTGGCTAGCCAAATACGCTTTAACAACTCATCAGCTACCTTAACCACAGAAGATGGAGTCATTACACCGGGAGAATATCAGTTTATAGCCCTGTCGTATGATGGTAGCACTGCAAAGCTATATGCCGAAGGCAACCTGCTGGACTCTGAGGAAACAGCCAATGGGACTGTGAATATGTCAGGTCTACTCCGCATTGGGAAGCGTGCAGGAAACAATGAGCACCCATATCATGGCTCTATTGATGAATTAGGTTTTTACAACACTGCTTTGACAGAGGAACAAATACTAGAGCTTTACGAAAATAATCGTCACCAGCATTCTTATGATGATTTTGCTGATGGCATTATCAATTCAGATTTATGGTCACCCTCATATTTCAACCAATCCAATACATCATACCCCATAGTTGAAGAAGCAGGATATTTATTCGCACAACCTGAAGCCATTGCCAAAAGGTGGATATACTCCAATGGCCCAGAGGCAATCGATTGGAAGACTGTACCTGATGGGAGTCAACTGTTTATAGACATTACAACCATGTCTTGTCGTGGGCATAATGTTTTAAAGTTTGTTGATAGTTTCAATTCAGAGAGCTGGTATGATGGTGATCAATTTAGAGGTACCTTCTTTTGGGTTGCCTCTCAAGCTGGTTGTACCCCTACCTGGTTCGACCATCAGATCACATTAGACCTGTTCCCAAGTGAAGACCGAGTTATCCTTCATGTTGCTGACTTAGACACTATTCAGACGTCCGCCCATGAGCATCTTTGGAATGTGTGTCCTCCTGGAACAGATATCTACCTTGATGGGTCGCTGACTAATTGGTATCTACAGATTGCATCAGCAACAGGCTCATCCCCTGAAACTACGGGGATGAAAGTTAACTCAATCAGGTATTCTTTGAATGTGTCTGACCCTCTGAAGTTGGTTGCAAGTTACCCACTCGCTGGCGATGCTGATGACGAGAGTCAAAATGGCTACGATGGAGTTATGGCTGGTGCAGTTCCTGCAGAGGACAGGTTCGGGAATCAATCCGGTGCCCTTCACTTTGATGGAACAGATGATGAAATCCTGCTTCCCTTCAACATGTCCATTATTGACCCAGAGTATACACTTACAGCCTGGGTGAAGTTGGACGATGGTGGGGGACAATCGGGGGGGGTCCTCAGCAATGATCATTCCAATGATAGAGGTGTCCTCCTTGGACTCATCAATCCAAACATCAATGGTATTCGGTTTACGTTTGAAGATTTAATGAATGGAGGTGCAAATTCTTACGATGTACAAACTGATGTGTGGGTCCAGATCACCGGAGTCTTAACCATGGATAGTGCTTTTCTCTATCAAGATGGCATACTAAAAGCCAGTAACTCGAGATGGGGATTTGATCAGAATGATGGTTCTCAAAACTTTAAAATTGGTGCACATCCGTACTATGGTGATAACTCGGGTGCATCAAGACATTTTGGAGGCTCGATAGATGATGTACAAATATACAATACAGCTCTCTCTGGCGACCAGATAGATTCTCTTTACCATCTGAATGGCTGGGATAGGGAATCAAATCGAATTGAACTTCCTTCTCTTGGTGCGTTTTCTGAAGATTATGTAACCATCCCAATCCTGGTTTCGTTAGATACTGAGACCCTTTGCCAAGCGACAGAGATTGACATTTCCGGCTACTCTGGGGGACTGGAATATCTTGGTATCGATACAGTCGGTTCCCTGATTGGTGGTCTTGACTGGACCTGGGCTGAAAATGAAGATGAGGGTACCCTTCAGACAGCTTTTGCAGGGACTGAATCCATCACTTGTGAGGGTGTGTTCTGCAATCTGGTTTTTGAGGTTATCGGTGATCCATGTACAACGATTCCCATCAATATCGATTATGCGCTTTTTGATACCTCAGAGATTGTAGATATTGC
>JAERTH010000130.1 GCA_016844955.1 Fidelibacterota bacterium
TTCCGCTTCAATGCTAACTTCTGATGTAGCGTAGGCTGCACCGTGAAGTGTACTCAAACAATCCTTACCCTGAGTACCACCGACAAAAAAACCATCCCTGGATTCCAGTTTGATTTCACAGCCATCCTTGATCTTGAGCGAGTCAGGGGTCAATGGACTTAAGGGGTGATCCGTCTTCCAGTCGCCTGCAAAACGCAGCGGATTTTCAATCAGGTAAACCGCACTTTCAAGACCACCTGATTCATCCCGGGCAAGTCGGTATACCCGCTGGCGATAGGGTTTATCAAGGGCCCAGGAAGCTGCCTGTTCCACATATAGATAAATTGCATCTGTCTGTTCTTCCCAGATGGGTACCATTTCAAGATGAATATTAAAGAAATTGGTATCTGCTTCTGATTGCTCCAGGCTGTTAAATGAGCCTACCATCCATGATTTCAAAGTCTGAAGCTCAATATCTTTCTCAAGGGTCATCTCTTTGCAGCCCAAAAGGCCCAGAAGAATTATAACCACAATTACAGCCATCAATTGTTTCATTATTAATCCCTGCTTGCTTGTTTTCAACTTGGTTTTGCAACTCGATAAATCTTCTATAAGCCTGGTTAGTCCAGCCTTTATTTTTCACTTAAAATAAGTGGGTTTTGTGGACAGTCACCCTTCAATAAATCCAGTGTAGCCATAAGAATTCGTTTTTGTTGATCCCTGTCATGTGGATGCCCCAGTGTCATACCTCTTTGCAATGAAGTGATGGTGTAGCGCGGGGGACGTACCAGCCTGATTACTCCAGCATTCCAGCTGCTTAAGGTCGTTCTCACACCTTCCAACTCCAACGCTCTGGCAATCAATCCCACGGATTGAGAACACAAGGGTCATGAGGGTACCAGCAAAGCGGCATCTACAGCCTCTGCTTTGACTATGCGTAGAATTGCTGGGATTGTCTTTTTCACTACTTTATTCACAAAGGGTTGATAGCCCATAAAACTGATCACCTTATTGCTCAGACTCCCGATAACTTGCTCATCCACCAGATCCTGAAGATGCTCCAGAGGTAGTAATACTTGGGCATCCCGGCGAACAGCCTCTTGATCGTAATGATCATGGGCATAGTCCAGGTCCGATAACGAGGAGGTCAGGGGAAAGGTGCGAATACTGTAATCGCCCAATAAACTTTTGGCGTTAAAAGGTCTATCTTGTGCTGGCAGATAGGCACCTGCCGAAGAAATTAACAGGAGCTTACTACTTGAAAGATCAATGCCTGTGTTGGAAGGGGCTTGTGCGTTTTTTACATATTTGTAGAGCTTCCAATCAACCGTCTTGTTGAGCGCGTACTTCTTCAGCCACCCTTTTTCAAGATTGCCTGTCCATGCATCCAGACGCTCCACAATTTTCATCTAACATTTCTCCAGATCAGTTCGAGGCTTCCAGTAGACTGTAAGTATATCCTTTTGAATTCAATTCAAGGATGAGCTTTTCCAACTCCATATAAAATTTATCCGTACGGTCTGGGTGTGTTCCAACATGCAAGAGCAAAATAAAGCCGTTCATCCCTGTTGGGGAGCTGGCCTCGAATTCCAGAATGCTCTGGTAAATACTCTCACTACTTAAATATCTACCACCAAGATCAGGGGTAGTATAGTCCGATGTGGACCGCGTCCCAGGGCTAAAATTGATCAGGGTCAAGCCCAACTCATTGGTCCACTTACCAATGGACTCATTGTACCATTCATAGGGCGGAAGGAATAATGGAGCCTGGGTTTTGCTGACGCCAAAGCGTTTCATTTCCCTGTAATTGGCCTGGAGGTCATGAATGAATGCATCCCTGCTGATCAAAAGGGTGTCACGGTTGTCCCAGGGAACATAAAGCAAATGTTTATCAGAGTGAGCGCCCAGGTAATGACCATCTTTTACCAGTCCCTTGATCAATTTTTTATAGGCGCGATTTCTATAGAAGTCCCCGGTAAAGAAGAAATGAGCCGGGACATTATGTTGCTTCAGTATTCTGCGGATATGAGTGCCCCCATCGGCATATTTGTGACCCGTGAAGACCAGATGAATTTCTGGTTTGCTGGTGTCGCCTCGAACAATTGCCCCTCGATAATATTGGTTCTTTTCCATTTTGATGGATGTCTCGGGAGCCAGGGAAGACAGGTAATATGAAAGGCTGGCCGTTCCATCCATGGTGGGCTCATTGGTTGAATAATCGCCATAATCATCATGATAGACACATAAATCAGATTGAAACTCCGCATATTCATCACCGTTTACAATTTTCAAGCCTCTCAATGACTCAAAGATGGATGTATATACGGGTCCGTCAATTAGCCCCCCTGGAATTTCCAGATTGAAAACTGCCGTTTGGGCAGCATGTGGATCCACTGGTGTGTCGGCATACTCTGGATAAGCCACGATCATGCTGGTTCCCCAGGGATTGCAGCCAAAGAGCCAATCGCGCAGGGCGGCTTCCATTTCCAGAAACTGAGTGTCACCGGTCAGTTCATTATATAGTCTGCACTGGGTAAGGGCTGCAGCCACCAGATTGTTAGAACACCAAATAAACGGGACTCCCATGTAAAATCCGTTTTGCACGCCTCTGGACTGGATATGAGTCAAGCCCTGCTTGAGAAATTCTGTAAATATTGTCTTATTCAGGCTGTCGGCCATTTCTGCGATATGCGCATGCCCCAGATTCACAAAGGGGTACCATTGATAGTGTCGGGCTTTATTGGTGGACATCCAGGGTGTAACTGGTTCCAGCTTGCCCCAGTATACCGCTTCTTTCAGATAGTATGGGTCTTTCAGGTTTTTATATAGTTGGGCTGCCGCCAGTTCAAGATCATCGGTATAATTATCCTCTTCATAAAAATAGGGGGCGCGATTACTGGCTGTTTGGTTGACTCCCAGATCGGATAAGGCAAAACGGTAGGCATCAACCGCCTTCAGGCTGATTTCCTGGCAGAACTCTGGGTAGTGTTCGGTTAATACTTCAGAACCAAGGGCAAACGCAGAGGCAAACTTGGCTGCGCTGGAGGAAACACCTGTTGACCGGTTTTTATACTTGGCCAATCCCTGGGGTTTTCCTGTCACAAAGTATACGGGGCGCTCTCGACCTTTTCCATAACTCACAGAATCGAGAGAGGGTAACGTAAATTTTGTATGATCGCGATCATCCGCGATCTGGTTATACATGATGCCATATTCCGGATTCATTTTTACCAACCAGTCCAAACCCCACTTGGCTTCATCCAGGATATCAGGAATGCCATTGGCTCCGGGACCACCATTTGTGTCAAAGTGATCAGCAAAGGAATCTGGATTTCTCTCAAAAGCAAAAAGCATCTGGTAGATGGCATTGGCAGAGGTGGTCAAATATTGGAGATAATCGGAGGCATCGTGCCAGCCACCAGTGACATCAAGATGGGTGGAATCAGGCCAGGGGGTATCCACGATGAAACCATCATGTGTGTGGCAGGA
The DNA here is from genome assembly GCA_016844955.1 of Fidelibacterota bacterium. Classification (GTDB taxonomy): domain Bacteria; phylum Fidelibacterota; class UBA8477; order UBA8477; family JABMPR01; genus JABMPR01. The sequence goes on from JAERTH010000130.1 coordinate 3,469, forward strand.
GTCTTGTAGAAAGGGATTATAGCCGCATCGCTGTTGACGCATATACTTAAGCAGAAAATCAGCGGCTCCCGCATATACATCATCTCTTATCTGGAATGGGGGAGAACTTACACCAGCGGCCTGAATCTGGTAACTGCCAGGGGTCTGAATCTCTGAAAAATTGAGCCTGAAGACTTTGTCAAAACTGCTATATGCGCCCTGCTCTTGAATATGATTGCTTTTCAAGACGGTTTCACCTGTGAGCACATCGACGACCCTGAAGCTTTTCAGTACAAGATCACCCTTGCAGCCAAGCACGGCTGTTTTGATCGATTCACCAGTATAGCCCAGCTGATTTATTCTAATCCAACTTTCGCTTCCCAACCCCAACAGGGGAAGCAGTATGATCAGCAATTGTGCCAGGATAGTTTTCATAAGCAGAGCGTCCTTATTTCAACTGAATGCTTGATAATGGTCTGGGTCAGGCCAGCGTACTTAAAACATCATCGGTGGACTTCACCACACAAAATTCACCGTTCAAGCTGGCCAGGTTGATAGCGTGCATGGTTTCAGCAGCATGCTTAATGCCATCTGGTCCTTCTCGCTCGAAGGTGGCTGTCGCATCAGAAATCAAGGTCACGTCAAAACCCAGATTGCCTGCCATGCGGGTAGAGGTTGAAACACAATGGTCAGTTGTGAGACCCACAACAACCATCGAATCAAGGCCCTTTTCTTTCAGGTAATTTTCAAGGCCAGTCCCAATGAAAGCACTGTTCACCGTTTTGGTAAATTCCGGTTCACCGGCAATGGGCTGAACCTCATCCTTAAAGGCATTGCCCGGTTGGGCTGGATGCAGGGGTGATGCAGGTGATACTGAGCAATGTTTAACATGGATGACTGGTAAATCTTTTGATCTCCAGACCGCCAGCAATCTGGCAATATTGGACTCAGCCCCAGGGTTGTTTCTTTGCCCCCAGACGGGATTGTCAAAACCCTTCTGCACATCAATAAGAAGCAAGGCTAACTTGTTCAATTTAAGTTCCTTTCTCTAAGGTCGTTTTTTCTGGAGGGCTGGGGTTTATCAGTGATACTGCAAAAGCCAGCATCAGAGCCAAAACACAAAACAAAGCGCCTCCCCAGGGTGCATCTGCCAGCGTGGTGGATTTCACTATGAGGGTGGTTGCCAGAATTATTGACCAAAACATGGTTCCAACAAGCGGGATGGCAAAATAAGACCATCTTTGTCCATGCCTGGCAAAAGGGAAAATGATCATCAAGCCCAGACTGAGAGCAACACCCAAAAATCCTGCTCCAATTATCTTAAAGCCGGCCAGCATCAGCAACTGAAGCCCTGCGCTTACATCGACCCAGTCAACTCCTGAAACCTGTGCATGGTAGGGAAAATATTCTGAGGCCATTATAAATTTCATCCCGGCCACAGCGGTTATAAGCGCCACAACTGAGTATAGAACAATGGCCAAAAGCTTCAATTTTTTCATTTCCAGATCACTTCTCAGATAATTCCCAATTTGCCCTTATTGAATATATGGCTACCAGTGAAGATATTGTGATCTCCCTATGAATACACCCTTTTCAGTTCATCCTTTACCTGGAATTATGTGCTGAATTTTGCTTTTAGTCATCGGGCTCACAGTGCATCTTTCGAGACCATTTAAAACAGGAATGAATTATGAAATTACTCTCATATGGACTGGATCATCGTATGGAACCCCGGCTGGCATTTTCGCTTAATGGCCAGGTCATTGATGTCATGCGGGCCTCGCTGTGGATG
>JAERTH010000131.1 GCA_016844955.1 Fidelibacterota bacterium
GTAATGAGCTTGCAGCAGCATCCAGTATTCTTGGTGAAACCCCATGTTCGATGAGATAATTACTGTTTAGTGGCTCCACACCCTGCGCAAAAGAGTGAATAGATATTCCAAAGAGTAAAGCTGTTGTTATGAAAAAGCATATTGGCAAGGATGCTTTTTTTACAGATGATAAACCTTGTTTCATAGTGGTAGTATTAGAATTATCGGACTAAAAATATAAAATTATTTTTATTGATTCCAGCTGTTTTAGCTCCAATCGGAGCCTCCAAAATTTTTACCTTCGCATTTCCTAAAAAACCCCATTCATGAAAAGTTTAGTTTTTGTCACCTTATTGGGTGTCCTTTTAGTAGCTTCTTGCACCAAAGGCGGCATGTTTAATGAGCGTACAGTAGGATATTCTGTAACCAATGGATCCGGATCTCACATTGGAGGAACTGTTGCCCACGTTTCTTATATCAATGAAAATGGAGAAAACGAATTTGCTGAAGTTCAACCTGGTATGACCTGGGGATGGAGCGGCGATTTTGAGCCCGGAGATTGGGTACGTGTACAGGCCGAATGTAGTGGTAAAAAAGGCAGCATCAGAGTCTCTGTAAAATGTGACGATGGCGATAACGAGAAGGTCACCGAAACCATCGACCTGTCGGTAAGAAATATAGTGGAGGCCTCCATGACCCTTAATTAGCCAAGATACCTTACTGATTTTCTGGAATTTGATGGGAACATCCTATTCTCTGACCAGGGATTTTCCTTAGTTTTACATCATACTAACCAAATTCTAGTGGCATGAAAAAATATTTACTAGCCATACTTTGTGTGTGCCTGTTGGGCTTTTATCTTCCTTCAAATTCCTATGCCCAAAGCACATCGGCCAAAATTAATTCTCTGGCGGAGGACATGGAAGATAATGATGAGAAGTTACGACATCGGTTGGATAAACTGGAAAAACAAATAGACGATCTGATGTGGTTTCAGCGTCTGGGAGATGTGGCTCATATCGACAAATTATATATGACCGGCCCACCTCGATGGAAGGAAAAGAACCCCAACGCACAAGGAGCAGGAAATCCTGTTAAATTTTGGTCTTACGTATTTATACCAAAATCGGTCGATCCCGATAAGAAGTATCCATTAATTGTATTGCCACATGGCGGAGTCCACTCCGATTTTACCACTTATTATACCCATATCGTAAGAGAATTAATGGCCCAGGGTTATATTGTGGTTGCTGCTGAATACAGAGGCAGCACCGGTTATGGAAGAAGCCATTACAGGAAGATAGACTATGGCGGGCTTGAAACTGAGGATGTACATGCATCCAGAAATTATATGATCGAAAACTATGATATCGTGGATAAAAAGCGGATAGGCATCATTGGATGGAGTCATGGAGGCCTCATCGCCCTGATGAATATTTTTAACCATCCCAAGGATTATCAGGTGGCCTATGCCGGAGTGCCGGTGAGTGATTTAATTGCCAGAATGGGCTATAAGGATCAGTCCTACCGCGACCTTTATGAAGCCGACTATCATATTGGTGAAAGTGCTGAAGAAAATGTGGAGGAATACAAAAGAAGATCGCCGGCCTGGAATGTCCATAAAATGAAAGATACCCCACTTTTAATCCATACAACCACCAATGATGCAGATGTTAACGTACTTGAGGTCCAGCATCTGATTAAATCCTTAAAAGCCCATGGAAAAGAATTCGAGTATGAGATTTATAAGGATGTGGAGGGAGGCCATTCATTGAACAGAACGGATACCAAAACAGCCCAGAAAATAAGGGTAGGGGTTTATAAATTCCTGACCAAATACCTGGAACCGGAAAATCCCATTAAAAATTTAAAAGATCTGCGAAAAGCCGCTTATAGGTATTAGTAATCACATGCCTTATTCAGGCACTTGATAAATGAACTGCTCTTTTCTGTACCCATCACTGTGGTTATCATACCAGTCAGCATAGGTAGTTCCGCCACTATTCACCCAATCCCTAAAATGGGGATAGGCCAGTGATATATCCGTGTTTTCTAAGGGATAATCGAAGGCCACTGGAAAATCAAGTCCCCAGGCCACATTTCCAGCTGTTCTGTAATAGAGGTTTTGTGCTGGATTACTGGCATCAGCACATTGACCAAAATTGGCTGTATTGGCCAGGTTTGTGGGGCTATAATTTAATAAATGCACCTCATTCATACGATATTTATGGATGAAGATGAAAGGATTCCATGTGGGGATGGAAAAATCATCTGCCACCAAGGTAATGCCTTCTTTTACATCCATAACAATGGTGATGGTGGTGGGTTTTTCATAAACCATCCAATCAACTGTATTGGAATAACCGGGCATGGATTTTGTAATATTGTCAACCACCATTACTGTTGGGTGGTCCTGTCCGCTCTCAAACCCTGAGGCATGGGTCATTATGGTTCCTGTGGTGTGTTCAAAACCACTCACACTTACGTTGGTAAAGACTTCAGATGAAGCATCGGGTAATTCAAAACCGAATCCGTTTTCCTGAACGGCGCCATTGGCCCGAATGGTAAAATGTCCTAAAATTTGAATCACATGATTGCTTGGGTTGGTGATGGTTTGGAATTGATAACCCATGATAAGATCGTTATAATCTGCATCACCCAAACAAGGCCAAATGTCTTCAAAGGCTATGGTTCCTTCATTGGAAGCCGGATAGAAATTATCAAAGGCCTTATGATAATCCAGTGGGTGGTCATCATCCACATCGGCAATGCCATCACCATCGCTGTCCCAATGGTTCACATATAGCTGCCATTCACAACCATTTCTGGTGGCATGGCGGGCATGATCAGTTTCATCATAAATATCATAACCCTCTCCCTCATCAAGTCTCCAATTGGCTTCAAGATAGGTTGTCATGGGTGGGATAATTTGTTCGTATAGTGACTGAATATCTGATGGTGTTCGGCTTACCGACCACAGGCGGACTTCATCCATAATACCGTTAAATGACTGGCTTTGGGATGAAAGTGTGGCTGATTGACCTGATAAATCTGCAGATGTGGTAGGGATATTTCCTGAAAAATTCAAAGTCTTTTGCTGACCATTGGTATACAGCTTAAGTCGTTCAGCATTGCTTGCTGCTCCACCATTATAAACCACTGCCCAATGGAACCAACTGCCACTGGCAATTTCGGTCTGGTAGCTATTCCAGCTTCCCTGGCTGCTT
>JAERTH010000132.1 GCA_016844955.1 Fidelibacterota bacterium
TAGGCACATCACCCCAGGCATTGAAGTTTCCAGCAACATCAACAAAATCAGTACTCATATCGAATGTTTCCATCAGTGTATAAATCGACATGTTCACATCAAATGTGACTTCCACAGGATCGATGTTGTAGCGTTCAGTAATCATATCAATGAACAAGGTCGTGCTTATATCCTCTGAGCATCGGATATGGATACCACTTATGCCAACATCCCCACCAGCAGAGTTAATGCTACCATTTCCGTTGACCCAACCGGTTACCTGATCGTTCAGAAGATCAAGGGAGATTACCTGCCAGTCAGCTTCGGCATAGGTAACATCATGCCAGTCACCAACCTCATACCCATCATCATCCCTGACTACGAGACGAACCTGCATATCCGCATTACCACCACGGAGGTAGAAGAACAGTTTTGAATCGGCCTGGATTCTGTCGGGAAAACCCCCATTCCCATCATACATTCTGACAAACCAGCCACCTGCGTAAGCAGGATCATCTAGGAGATCTAGGGCACCTGAATGAGTTCCAGAGTAGGACATTGTATCAGTTGATGCAAACGAGGATGCATCCAGAACGCCATAAGTAGAGCCTGATCCAGTTGGTTGCCAGAAGTTACCAGTCCCATTGACAAAATCGAAGATGACGTTATCAATAGGTAGTGTACCGGGAATATCGAGAACAACATCGATTGTGGAGCCAGCCACCATCTCGTTTCCACTAAGATCGTGGATACCATTGACAGTTACGGTATAGAGCTTATTGGGTACAATTGCTGGAACTGTCAGCAGGTAGATATGATCATTCAAAGCCGTAATAGCTGTTGGTGCCTGAGATCCAAGATCATCAGCAACAGCATAGTTGGCTAGAGTGAGCGCCTCAGCGGACACAACTGGCTCGCTAAAGCGCAATTGAAGCTGTGTCTCTGATACGGCTACGATACCAGCCAGCTCTGGACCTGCAAAATCATCATGTGGATGCGTCCCCAGAAAGCGGAATGTATTTTGGGGAAGAACTACCCATTCAGATGATGCTGCATCAGTACCAGCGGACATCATCCAATCAGGATTACCCATTGTAAGATTGGCTTTTCTTACAAGGGTGTGTTCTCCCAATGCATCTTCGATACCTGCTGCAGCATAGTCAGCCGCGGTGGGATTATTAACATCTCCAAGTGCATCTATCAATATTGTATCCAAGCCAACTATCTTAAATAAGCCACGAGCATCGTTGCCATTATAGCTGGTTGGACCAGGGAATGCTGATACCCAATCAGCCTGGGCTTGCAGCAATGAATCTGCACTGGCGTCAGCAATCACATAGGTTGACATGGCTGCAATGCTCGTTGCTAACGAATCTGGGAAGGTGTAAAAATATTCCCAGTCGGTCGCTTCATTGCTGGTTCCACCAATTGTGTAACCCGTTAAATCAATAGCAGCGTCCGTAGGATTATATATCTCCAGCGCCTTATTGTTTGAAGTTCCTTCGATATACTCCGAGAAGAACAGATCGGTTACAAAGGCATAGGTGTACAGAAAGGAAGCTTCGGTATCAGCGGCAATGACGTTGCCACTCAAATCCTCAACATTGTTGATGGTCAATGTGTAGGTAGAGTCGAAGACCATGGCTGTTCCCATTGTCAAGGTTACAACATCGTCCAGGACAATAGCAGATGTTGGTGCGCCAATCATATGATCAAAATCATAGTTGGCTAAAACGGCTCCTGTCACAGGATCAATATCTTCTGAGAAGATGACTTCTACGACTGTACTGGAGAGTGGCATTGCACTGACAAGCGTCGGTGGATCAATATCAATGGTACCGATTGCATCATCAAACATCAGATTGTCAATCCATAATGACGATGGATTGCCGTTATTCATTCCACCGAACCTTATAAATCCGTCCGTTCCTGCGTCAGCATTACCTGAGAGCGTGAGTGTAACATACTCAGTATTTCCCGAAACTACTGCCGTTGGAGGAACAGTACTTAGACCTGTGATGGATAAATCCAAGGTATTGGTATCATGCGTCCACGCATCTACCTTTATATCGATAGATAAAGTGTAGTCTTCTCCAGCTGTAGCTTGAACAGCACGTTTACTCAAAAAGCCCCAACCAGCATCTGAAAAATGTAACGCACCCGTATCACCCATACCGCCAGTAGTTGAATGAGCAACTGTGGTATTGGAAGTAGCTTCATCGTGATGACTCCAGTTTACAACATCTAAATCATCCTCAAAAGTGAGAGCAAGATCAAGATCAACTGGAGGTACATATTCATCATCAAACACGAGATTATCAATCCATAGTGAGGATGGATTCCCATTGTTCATTCCTCCAAATCGGATAAATCCTGCCGTTCCTAAATCTGCTGTACCCATCAACACAATATTAATGTAGTCAGTATTTCCAGAGACGACTGCTGTTGGAGGAACTGTACTTAACCCAGTGATGGACAAGTCCAATGTATTGGTATCATGTGTCCAGGCATCTACCTTTACATCAATGGACAACATGTAATTCGTTCCAGCAGTGGCATTAACAGGATGTTTGGATAAAAATCCCCACCCGGCATCCTCGAAGTGGATAGCTCCACTATTGTCGATACCGCCTGTGACAGAATGAGTAACCGTAGTATTGGATGTGGCTTCGTCATGATGTCCCCAGTTAAGTACATCTGAGTCATCCTCAAAAGTCAGATTCAGATCATTCTCTAGGACCACCTCAACAATATCGTCCAGATCTCGAGGATTGACTGTAAATGCGCCATAATAATAATTGACTGCACCAACAACATCATAGGTTAGCCCAAGCGTTGCCGAATTCTCTGCATCGGAAAATATCTGATCATCAATCAGAGCATCTCCACTACCATCATCAACCTTGAATGCCCAGCGATCGCTGCCAGCGTCTGATGAGACTGCAGTACATTCACCAGTGACTGATACCAACATGCCCTCATGTCCTTCTGACAATGTATTGGTTATCAGAACAATGGGTTCTGGAAGGCTATTGCCTGACGAGTTAATAATGACACTGGTAATACTTGAGATTTGAGTTTTTGAGTTATTTTCATCAGCTACACCCTGTACAGTAATATCATCTCCCAGCGCATATGCACTCGTGGAACCGTTGATGTAGATATAAATACCAGAATAATCTGCTGTACCATCCTGTATGTAGAGGGAGTAGGATGTAAGTGCAGTAATTATTCCGCTGGTTTCAACAAATTCACCATAGTATTGTGTTGTGTCTCCACCTGCATTAGGAGTTTGAATTTCTACAATGGTATATGGAGTATATGTTGGAGGAGGTACAAAGTTTGTCGAACCAGGAGTTCGAGTAGCCTTAATTTCCCAATCACTATTGGCATAGTTTGAACCACCCTGTCCATCTGTTATTCTGGAGGATGAACCAGCAGATCCATTTAAGACAAGTCCGCCAGGCAAATTAAATTCAGCTTCTAGACCAGTATCTGGATAATCTCCACCAGCGTAAATGACAGCATCCTGCTGGGTAGCACCTGCAACTGCAGCCAGTGAAGTACTGTACACTCCGCTATTTGCGAAGTCAGAAGCAGCGGCTCCCTTGACCAGTGCAAATCCATCAGTTCCATTCTGGAAACTACCCCAGGCTGCATTCTGGTCTGGAGTATATTCTCCTATGCTGGTCACACCAGCTTCAGCAAGAACATAAAATCCGTTGGCTGGAATGGAACCAGTAAGATCGGTAGCCTGATAAATAGCATCGCCATTACCATTCACAAAGACCAATACATAAGCATCAGTGGCCAGATCAATCGCAACATCTGTTGTATTAAACAGCTCAATGTATTCTGCTGATGAGGTGTTTGTATCAAACTCGTTGACCAATACATCGCCCTCAAGCACTGGCGTCTGAATCGTGATCGTTGCTTGACCAGGAGTAGTGAAACTGTTGGGACCATCTGGAGCGGACCAGACATTCCAATATTCAGTGTTATTGTCGATTGTATACAGATTTCCGGCAGCATCAAAGGCCAGATCCTTATTACGACCTTGTCCGGTTACGATAGTATCCAGTATAGCTCCAGTTGTTGCGTCATGTACGAGTACATCACCTGAATATTCATTTGCCCAGACAATACGGTTGCTGGCTTCATCAAGAGCTAGACCCTTGGCCCCATAAATGTCCATGGGAACTGTCCAGAGTGTATCATCAATTGTTAACAGTGTGCCAGTGTAAGGAGGATATTTCATAAGGGGGTAGGCTTGACCACCAGCTCCTCTGAACTGTGTGAAATAGATGTTTCCAGCCGCATCTAACTCAACATCTGACTGATAGTAACCATTGTTGGGACGCTCAATAACATCAATCCCAGTATCACCGGCTGGCATTTCATCATTTAGACCCAACTCATATTTTACTATACCACGACCTGTAGCATAATGCATATCAGCAGTATAAATGGCCCTATCAGCACCGGATCCATGGACCCAGTTGGCACTGATATACTGATCGGCCAGACGATTATCCGCTTCCAGAACGTTCAGAGCAGATGTCATATCTCCATTAAAGCCGTAGAGAAGATCATTGCCATATTCGGTCACGTAGATCTTATCATCCAAACCGATGGACGATTTACCTGGGGATTCTGAAGAACTTGCCCAGGCTATACCGCCTGTTGAAAAGGCTATTGTATCCTGCACAGCATCATACATGAATACACCTTTTCCATTATAGAATGCACCTGTGTTCGTGCTTGTACCAGCATATCCATTAGAGATGTAAACTCGTCCAAAATATTCACTATCTAGATTTCGATTTACGGCAACACCTTTTGGTGAATACATAACCGTTTTAAGAGGATCACTTATTTTTGTCCAATCGGCGTGACCATCATCAGCAGCTACAACTTCAAAAGTATAGTCCCCATCTGGAAGGGTTGTACCCCCAGCATCCGTTCCATCCCAAGTAACAGAATGGCTCCCCTTAACTGCCGTTGCCAGCGTTATAGTGCGCACGAGAGTGGCACCACTGTAAATATTTACATCAACCCCACTGTCGGCATCTTCATTCAATAAAAATGAGATATCTACCGTGGTATTTGTTGCCCCTGTCGTGATCACTGTAGCACTTACTTCCAGATTCGTAGCATAAACATTCGCATACGATGTGGTAGCAAGACCAAGGATGAGCGTCAGAGCCGCAAAAAGAATAGTATTTCTTTTCATTTCGGTTTCCCTTCCCTTTTCAAACTTTGTTGGTTAACGAGTTAGTTTATGAAATTTACTTTCTCACCACAAAAGCTTTCGATTCAACAATTATTAATAGCATTTAGTTTGTATTTTCGAGAGTATTAATTCACCGTGGCAACTACTGATTATTACATCGAAAATTATTGTCTATAAG
>JAERTH010000133.1 GCA_016844955.1 Fidelibacterota bacterium
AGGATACCTGGGTTGATAATATCGGTACTGAACCCGTCGAAGTGGGTCTAACATCAAAAGTAACCATTGTATTTGAACAACTCACCAGTGTCACCATTGTCGATGCTATAGATATGTATTATATTGACGAAAATGGGGATGCAGTAGCTTTCTCGGGTAGCGGTGTTGTTGAAGCTACAATTGTCTATACTGGAGATGATGGGATTGCAACCATCATCTCAACAACAAAATTTGCCATCGGTGGTGGTGGAGGAGATGTTGGTTAGGGCTTTATTAAAACTGATGTTTATCAATAACCAACTTTCTCAAGGGTAATTATGCAGAAAATAATTAAAAAGACTAAAACGACCAATGAATGGCTTGAATTTATCAGCCAGTTAGGGTTAGTCAGCATAAGCGATGCCCGGCAGGTCTTTCTGTCAGGTGACTATACGCAACTTATTGATTTGAGCCAAAAGGCACTTTACACCGCAGGCCGTGGCAAGGCACTATCTCTTGAGGGCAATCTTATCGGGTCCAAAATGACCTTCGATGAAGCTCAACTACTAGCTGAAACACGCAACGCAGAGCAGGGGTTTGCTGTCAAAGATGAAGTCTTGGCCTATATCAATTATGAGCGAGCAGTCTTTTACGAAAAATATGGGGAATCATTCAACAGCCTCAGCTTATTCCGATCTGCAAAGCGATTGGTTGAAACCCAAACGCTCGATTCCATAATTGACTATCAGCTATCTGCAATTCAATTGCAGAATGGTACAGGCAGTGATGTTGCTCAGGCGCATAGCTGGATTGATTTCTTTGATAAGCATGACATGCATATCATGCAATTGCTGGCCCATAGGCGACTGGCGGAATATCACCGTACACAGGAGGAATATAATCAAGCTGCTAAATTGCTAACAAATGGATTGGAACTGAGCATGCAGTTTGACTATCCGTTCATTGCCGAGCAGATTAAAAATGCCCATGGCTATTTGCTTTATTCCAGGGGGGAGCTGAAAGAGGCCCGTGAAACATTTCAGAGCCTGAGGCAGGGCACATTGAGCAAATATCTCATGTCCACAGTCCTTGAAAATATCACACTGACCTATTATGACGAAAAAGAGTACGATGCTTCTGTCCAATTCCTGGGACAGGCAATTGAGTATAGTCAGAAATATGATATCCTCTCACAAATTCCAGACGAATGTCTATTTATGGGGGATATGTATCGGGAGAAATTACAGAATCCTGAGATGGCCACTCACTACTATGAGATCGGATCCACTGTCGCCCTGAGGATTGCCGAATATGGCTTCAGTCTCAGAGGGGATAGGCTGGATGTGGTCAAACGGTTTGAAAATAGACCTAAGGTTGGCTACAGCTTACCAGAACCTGTAAAAGTGCTGTCGGAACCATTTGCATTTGCTCTGGACCAAACCTGGAAGCAGATCAATGATTTGTTTCAATTCCAGTTGCTAAGGACGCACATAGAATCAGGATACAACTTATCTGAGTTGCCTGCTAAACTCGATTTGAAAACCAGTACTTATTATGCCATTAAGCGTAGACTCAATTACCAGGGGTATGATTTCGAGAGTGTAACTCCAAATTTACCACATATTCCTGGAAAACGTGATCTCAGCGGATTGAAATCCTATGTTCATGGTTTAACAGATCTCAGTTGGAGTGAAGCAAATCAACAGTTTGAAAAAGAGATTATTGAATATCTCTTTAAACAAGTTGGCTATAGAAAAACAAAATTGGCCGAAAAGCTGGATGTGAGCTATCCAACCGTTTTGCAAAAGACTAAATCCCTAAAGGGAGCATGATGAGTTCGGAGGGACTTCCTCTCTGAATCTTACAACGAGTCGTTACCATCTTATCCTCTCCAGAAGCCTCGGAATTCCGGGGCTTCTTTTTTTGATCGAACTGTTAATAAGCAACATTAATGAAGCCGTGTAACGTGCGGTATCATACTGGCATTAAGGTATTTTTTAGTTTAAGTTAATCAGAATTGGCCGAAGATAGGAATAGAGCCGAATAATCGGTCTTTTTGCTTTCTGCGAAAACAACTGGCATGATGAACGGAAAAAGTGACCTATGCGATATTATGAGCTGATTGGATTAAAACGGGAGCCATTTTCCATGACTCCAGATCCAGAATTCTTTTTTGAGTCCAAGGCTCATGGTGAAATTTTGAATCGTCTGGAAATTGCACTCCGTTTAAATCGTGGGTTATCCGTCATCATGGGGGGTATTGGTACGGGTAAAACCACGCTATCACGCCTACTCCTCAGTCGTTTTATAGATTTTGGAAAAGACTTCCAGTTTTACCTCATCATGGATCCTACCTGGGAAAATACGCGCGAATTTCTGGTCTATTTAAAACGACTTTTTGGTTTGCGAGGTAGTTCCCTCTACCAATCTGAGATGCTCAATCAGTTGGAAAACTTCCTCATTGATACAGCAATTAAAAAAGGCAAGCAGATAGTCCTCATTATTGATGAAGGTCAAAAAATGGGAACTGAACAGATTGAGGTTATTCGAACCTTGCTCAACTTTGAGACCAATAGTCGTAAGCTTATCCAGGTTGTCATCTTTGCTCAGCCCGAGTTTAAAGAAGTTGTGGCCTCCCATGAAAACTTCCGTGATCGAATCGCCTTTGGGGCGACCATTCCTGCCCTGGATCGTGAGGATACCATCGCCTTTGTTGATTTTCGGATAAACGAAGCAGGTTATGAGGGTGATGAACCCCTCTTCTCACAAGAAGCCAAAGAAATGATTTATCAGCATACCGGTGGGTACCCGCGCAAAATAGTGAATATGTGTCACCACCTCATCGTCGATATGCTGGTCTACAATAAGCAGTTTGTTGATGGTGCTTCCGTACTGAATAGAATTAATAGCGACGATAACAACTATGCCGGCTGATGAAAAAGATTCAGCGGCAACCAACCGGCTGCTAGATCTACTCCGGTCTCAACAGACTGGAAAGTCTACTACTGAGGGTAATGCCAGCGGTACGGTAGATGCGAATTCAGACACAGAAACACCAGAGCCGGTTGTTGAAAAACCGGCAGCACCGCCAGTTGGAAAAATCAGTACCAGTATTGTCCCCGATGCCATCGTGGATGAGGTCCCTCCTCAACCAGAAGCCTCAACCCCGGTCAGCTCAGATGAAATTAAAGCCAAACTGGGTAAGCTGGGAATTCAGTCCGAACCAGCAAATCCAGTAGAGCCCCAGTCCGTTGAAACTGAAGATGCGGTTCCTCAGGGAACAGCTGCTGCGCTAATGGATGCACAGGAGGATCTGGCACCTGCTACAGAGGGGAGCTCAGAAGCAACCCTACCGCAAACAGAACCTGCTCCACTGGATAATTCCGGGGAGGAAGATACTCTCGGTTTCGACCCAGAATATTTTCAGCTACATAAGGATGTGTCGCCTCCCAATAAAGCATTAGATATCCTGTACGAATTTAGCAATTGGGCTTTTGGTATTCGCCGTAAAATTACGGTTCAGTGTACTGCGAACTCCATCCGTGTTTTAAAGTTAATTGCTTCAGGCAACCGCAATGTTGTAGAAAGCATGGAAGAGTATCGTCTTCCCTACACAGTGGATGAGCAAAAGATAACACACCGCGATGATCTCCTTTCGCACATTCTGGACACCTTCGATCCAAAACTGTGGAAGAAGGATACCATGTTTGGTATGTATTCTTCTCAGATAGAAACCCTGACGAAGGTTTTCAAGGCTCCACCGGTAAAAGGCAAGGAGATGCAGGAGCTGATAACCTGGACAGCCAAGAAAAACTTACCTTTCAGTAGTGAGAATATCAATATTGACTATCAGGCGCTGGAATCTGAAAAAGGTGAGCTAAAGAAAAATATTATCATTGGTGTGGCTAACAATGAGTCCATCACACACTTAATGGAGGTCTACAAGAAACGCAAGTTTGACCTTCAGAATGTGACTACCATACCCTATCTGGATTGGCAGACCTTCCACCATTGCTACCCGGATCGTCTGCGGGGATGCGTGGCCATCGTCCATATGAATAGAAATGAAACCACCATCACCATGATTAAATCTGGTAAAATGGAGTTCAATCGGGAGATGGCTGTTGGTGTAAAAGACTATCATAAAGCGCTGGTTCAAAGGGTCATGGTGGGGAATGATGCTGTAAATATTACTGATGATATGGCCACAGACTATCTCATGCGCTATGGAATCCCCACTGATACTGAGAAAGACATTCCGGATACTGGCATCAGTTTATACAAAATATCCATATTCTTGCGTCCCGTGACAGAGAGGATGACCAGTGAGATCAACCGCTCCCTGGACTATTTCAAGAAACAGGTCGCAGATGTAGAATGCCAGGAAATCTATTTTACAGGACCGGGAGCCTCTATCCCCAACCTCGTCAGTGAGTTCCAGAGTAAGCTGGACCGAACTGTAGAACATTTGAACCCATTAAGACAAGGTGATTTCGAAATTTCTCCTGAGATGGAGTTAGACTACCAGATGATTCCCGCTTACGTTACGAATTTCGCTCTGGCCCTGAAGCGCTCATCTGGAATCAACCTGCTCCCCACTGAGCGGAAGCAACATTTCCAGTTTAAAATATTCAATAAGTTGACACTGGTACTTGCAACCATTTTGCTGCCGATTTATATGATATTGAGCTATTTCTCCTATAGTGAAACTGAATTTATGGTTGGAAGCGTGGCCAAGATGAACGGACAATGGCAAAAATTGTCCGAACAATCCCAGGAATATTTTGTAATGCGTGCTGATCTGGAGCACCTGGGTAATTATTGGGGATTTCTCGGTAATGATCGCATCAACTCTGAGAACCAGATTAAGTTTTTAAAACTGATTTCTTCTGAAATCCCTGACAATATCAAAGTCACCTCGCTAATTTTTCGACCTGCAAGCTCTCAGGAGGATGGTGCCATTAAGCAAGGCACCCATGTGGATCGCATAGCAATGAGTGGTTTTGTCCAGGCCCATGCCGGGATAGCAGATATACAGTTGACAAATTTCATAATGCGTCTCGAAAGTCTGGCTCTGTTCTCAAAAATAGAGAGAGAAGTACAGGGCAATCCCTCATCGGATGATGTACGCCTCTTCTTTACCTTAAAATTAAGTGCAAACATCAAATGAACAGGAACCTCTTCTTTGGAACCGTAATTTTGCTGCTGCTGGCCACAGTGGGGTGGTTCTACTATACTTTCGGTGTTGCAGGCAAACAGATAAAAGAGTTGGAAGTTGAATTGGCGGGGATCAATGATCGTTTTAATGAACTGGCCATGGTCTCCGAAAGCTATGATGACTTCAAACTAAGATTTAACGAGAAGATCGCCGATTTTGATACACTTCGCACTATCATTCCGGATAATCAGGGTTATGCAACCGTCCTGGAGCAAATAAGACAGACCTCTGAAAAGCACAAACTTCAGGTCATATCACTGGCTCCATCTCTGAATGATGTATATCCTGCACTCTATTCGGAAATGAAGATACCCAAGAATCACGTGGAGTGTTATCCTGTGCAATTCAAATTTTACGGTGACTATCTTACTATTGGATCCTTTCTGGATGATCTGCTTGATCTAAAAACCCAGGTGAATATTGCCAACCTGAAGCTTGAAACTGAAATGGAACACGGTGGTATGCTAACCTGTGAGCTTAACCTCTATACCTACATTTTTATAGAGGGGTATTAGTACATGCTGAAGAATAAAAATGTACGCTCTGGAATACTCCTGGTGATTCTTGTCGGCGCCATGATTTTTGGCTTGATTGATGCGGGAATTATAGGCTCGGGGGATGGGGATGTGGACAATTTATTTGGACTCACCAAAAGCAGCTCATCTTCAAACCCCCTTTCGGGTCTGGAAGCTTCAAAATTCAGGACCGCCGCTCCACTGAAATCTATTACCTGGAACAAGGGGTGGGAATCCGACCCCTTTTACTATGCCGAAGCCGAAACCACCAATGCTCTGGGTGGTGGAATTCTTGGGTCGCTCTTCGGTACTTTAGAGGGTGGCGACCGGCCAAGTCTGAATCTTTCTGGGATTTCCTGGAATGGAAATATTGGCATGGCCTTGATCAATGGAGATATATTAGAAGAAGGTGATAGAGTCGCTGGCTACCAAATTACAAAGATAGCCTTTGATCACATTATTCTACGCAAGGGAACCAGCATCGTAAAGGTCAATCTAGATGATTAAACGACATTTTTCATTCCTCATAGTTCTAATGCTTTTTGGAATAACGTTCCTAAATGCTGCTCCCAAAACCGTTTTAAATTGGGTCTCAACCTTTGTGGCCAATGGGGAGGCAGGTCTGGAGATATCCCTTTCAAATCGTGTTGATTTTAAAGAAAGTGTGGCCCAATCCCCTCCCAAGATTACCCTGACATTTCCAAAAACTCATTTAGCTCAGGACAATTTTACGCGCACTTCAAGTGTGTCACCCCTCATGCGTTTATCTGTCAAAAAAAATCCCAAGGATGATTCAGAGGTTATTGTTGAGATGCTTTTCTCGAAAATACCTCAATACACAACCCAGTGGTTAGGGGATGACCTTCTGCTTGTCAGTTGGCCTGAGGTTCGAGAAAGAAAAGCCCCGAGACGTCAAAACAGACGGGCAGATTTGCCGGGGACAATTAGCATGAATTTTAAGGGTGCAGATCTGATCGACATCTTGCGCTTATTGTCAAGGCAGCACCACATCAATATTATTACAGGTCCTGACGTGGAAGGGGAGGTTTCAGTCTCGCTCAAAGATGTAGATTTATGGACCGCCCTGGATGCCATCCTCAAGGTCAATGGGTTTGACTGGTTCCAGCAAGGAAACATCGTCGTGGTGAAACCGCAAGAAACCGAAATGATTGGTGAACTGGACACCCGTATCTACAAAATGGATTATGTGGATGCCAGCGCGGTATCTTCTGCACTTTCAAGTGTTCTCAGCGAAAAGGGATCGGTCCAGCTTTTCTCGCCGGTAATGGCCGGAGCTGCAGGGGGGGCCGCCGGAGGGGGTGATGCTGGTGGCGCAGCCGGTGGAGCAGGTGGTGGTGGCGGTCTTGCTGGTGCCATTAGTAGTGCTACTGGAGGTGGCGGTGACGCTGGTGGAGCAGGTGGTACAGCTGGAGGCGCGGGTGGCGCAACGGCCAGTTACGACCATCTGGTAGTGACAGACCTGGCACAGAATTTTGACCGCATTGAAGCGGTTATCCGTGAATTGGATAAAAAAATTCCTCAGATCAATATTGCCGTTAAATTTATCGAAACAAAACTTACCAATGAAGAACGGCTGGGAATTAACTGGACCTTACGCACCAGTCTCACAGGTCCTTCTCTTCAGGAAGATGCAACGGCCTTTGAGGATTTACTTGAAATTGGAACAGCGGCACTGACTAGTGGGAGTCAGCTTCGCCTCGCTACATTGAGCCTACCCGTATTTTCATCCCTGATGGAAATTATGGGCTCTGATGATGATACCCGCTTACTTCAGGAACCTCAGGTAACCACCTTTGAAAATACTACCGCCGATATTGGAATAGGAACCAGTTACCCCGTATTGATTCCCAGCTCTGATGCGACCGCCTTTGGTGCAGAAACTTATCAATTTGAAGATGTTGAAATAAATGTCTCCCTGAGTGTTACCCCACGCATAAATGAAGAACGTTATGTCAGTCTAAATCTCACGGCTACAGTGCAAGCGCTGGTAGGTTTTGCAGGTCCCAATAATGATCGTCCCATCATATCTGATCGTTCCACTACAACTCGTGTCATGGTTGGGAATGGTGAAACCTTGCTAATTGGTGGATTGATATTTGACCAGGTCAATGAATCCGAAACCTCTCCACCCATTATTGGAAGTATACCTCTATTGAAAAAGTTTTTCACCCATAAACGGACATCAACTGAGCAACGAGAATTATTAATTTTCATTACCCCTAATATTATCAATCAATAGGTGCATGTGATGGATGTTGAAATACTGGACCTTTTACATTTTATGCGGGAGTGTGGCGCATCTGATCTTCATTTACATCCGTTCTCGCGTCCCATCGTTCGTGTCGATGGTGAAATCCGACAAACTGATTTGCCATCCATGTTGCCTGAGGATTTGCACATTCTGATTTACGGTATAATGACCGAAATGCAGCGCAAGCAATTTGAAGAGGACTTCGAACTGGACTTTGCGGCGGATTATAAGGGGATTGGCCGTTTTAGAGTGAATGTGTTCAAGAGCATTCACGGTGATTCAGCAGTTTTACGAGCGGTAAATGAAAAAGTTTTTTCCTTTGAAGATCTCGGCCTACCCGAGGTGCTCAAGGACATGGCGCATAAGGATAAGGGACTGTTTTTGGTGACAGGTCCTACCGGTAGCGGGAAATCAACCACACTGAATACGATTATTGACTATATCAATCGAACCCGCAAACTTCACATTATCACCATTGAAGACCCTGTAGAATTTACACATACAAGTCAACAATCTCTCATCACCCAGCGTGAAGTAGGGACCACTACACATGGTTTTGCTCAAGCACTGAGAAGTGCGCTGCGTGAGGACCCGGATGTCATTGTGGTGGGTGAGATGCGGGACCCAGAAACTACTGCACTGGCAGTAACAGCAGCAGAGACGGGCCACCTGGTGTTTGGTACTCTGCATACGGTGAATACTACCAAAACGCTGGATCGGGTTATTGATCAGTTCCCCTCAAATCAACAAGATCAGATCCGTATCATGATCAGTGATACCATTGTGACAATACTTTCTCAGATGTTGCTGAAGAAGAAGGGTGGGGGGCGCGTAGCAGCCTTTGAAATTCTCACTGGCACTCCAGCTGTGGGGAATCTTATTCGAGAAGCTAAAACCTTTCAATTACGCTCTATCCTTCAGATGGGTGCTGAGCATGGTATGGTCACCCTCGAACAATCCCTGGCAAACCTGGTCAAAGATAATTTAGTGGAATTGGAAGATGCCAAGCAGGTTGCAGCCTTCCCTGAAGATCTCGTGAAACTGGTGGGGAAATAATTATGTACAGCCTCCAGGATTTATTATCAGTGATGGCAGAGGCAGATGCATCGGATCTTTATGTTTCCGTCGGTGCTTTCCCTATGGTCAAAATCTCCGGCGAAGTATATCCCATTGAAAAGGAAAAACTAAGCGCTGAAAATCTAGCCAATCTGAAAAATGAAATGCTCAATGAAGAGCAGCTAATGGAGTATCATGACCAGAAAGAATTGGATTATACACTCAGCCTGGCTGGTGTTGGCCGATTCAGGGTGAATTTCTTCCGTCAGAGGGGTACCGATAGTTTTGTGGTAAGACAAATTGTTGCAAATATCAAAACACTGGGTGAACTAATGCTACCTGATATCCTCAGTGAATTGGCTCTCAAGGAGAGAGGCTTGGTACTGGTCGTCGGGTCTACCGGATCAGGGAAATCTACTACTCTAGCTGCCATGATTGATCACCGCAATGCCAACAAATCTGGTCATATCCTTACCCTGGAAGACCCCATTGAGTTTCTCCATCCGCATAAAAAAAGTGTGGTTAATCAGCGTGAAGTAGGACATGACACATTGTCCTTCAGTAAGGCTTTGAAGTCCGCACTACGGGAAGCTCCATCAGTTTTGCTCATTGGTGAAATTCGAGATCGTGAGGCCATGGAGTCAGCACTCAATTTTTCAGAAACAGGTCATCTGGTCTTTAGCACCTTGCATGCTACAAATACATCGCAAACCATTGATAGAATACTTAGCTTTTACGATCGATCTGAGCAGGATTTAGCGCAGATGCAACTGAGTCAGAATTTGTTGGCAATCGTAGCTCAACGTCTGGTTCCGGCAGAGAATGGCAAGTTAACGGCAGCTTTGGAAATCCTGATCTCCACTGCCCGATTACGAGATCTGATTCAGAAGGGTAGTGTCGATCTAATCCCACAGGCCATCCGGTCAGGTGCATCCGATGGCATGCAACTGTTTGATCAGGCATTGTATAAATTGTACAAGGACAAAAAGATCAGCGAGTTTACTGCTATTGATTTTGCTGATCATCCAACGGATTTGAAATTAATGATCTCATCCTCTGAGCAAAGACAGACAAGCCGGGAGATCAGTCTCCTGGGAGATGAGAAAGAAGTGTAAAAAGGAATATATATGGCTGGCAAACGTATTTTAATTGTAGACGATGAAAGATTTTTCATTGAACCGGTAAAGCGACTTCTGGAAAGTCTTGGCTATGAAGTTCATGAAGCCTATGACGGAATTTCTGGATTGTCCAAAGCCCGAGAAGTGCACCCAGACCTGATTATGCTGGATCTTATGCTTCCCGGTATGAATGGATATCAGGTCTGTCGTCTCCTAAAGTTTGATGAACAGTTCAGAGACATTCCCGTGATTATTGTTTCCGCCAAAGACGGAGATCGGGATCGGGAAGTCGGTACACAGAGCGGTGCTGAGCTCTATCTGGTGAAGCCGTTGAATTATCAGACCTTTCCTGCAGAGTTGGAAGCTTTGCTCTAAATCGAAATCATGATCACATTTTATGTCATCCTGTTTGGGCTGCTTATAGGCAGCTTCTTGAATGTTGTGATTTACCGTTTTCCCCGAGGAGAATCCATAGCATTTCCCCCTTCACACTGCCCAAAATGTGATCATAAGATCAAGCCCTGGGAAAATATCCCCATACTGAGTTTTCTGTTTCTCAGGGGTAAGTGCTCAGCCTGCAAAACCCCTATATCTTTGCGATACCCACTGGTCGAAGCATTAACCAGCCTCATCTTCTATGCTACCTATCTCAAATTTGGGCTCACCTGGGATCTCCCTGTCTTTGCCTTGTTTGGTGCCTTGTTGATTGCCATAGCATTTATAGATATTGATCATATGATAATCCCCGACTCCATGATCATCATTGGTCTAATACCAGGCTTTTACCTCTGGATAAGTCGAGATGGACAAATGTTGACACCTCAATTAATCGGTCTTGTCGGCCTGGGCGTCATATTTTGGGCCATTCGCTATTTTGGGGAGAAGGCCTTCAAAAAAGAAGCCATGGGTTTTGGTGATGTGAAATTTGCAGCCATGGCTGGTTGGGTTTTAGGGTGGGATGTTGGTATTGTTTCCATGTTTTTGGCCTTCCTGTCAGCAACCCTGCTGTTTACCATCTTGATTCCGATTGGAATCATCAGTCGCAAGCAAGAAGTGCCTTTTGGCCCCTTTATCTGTGTTGGAATTTGGCTGGGGCTGATGTGGGGAAGAGAAATAATTAACTGGTATTTAAATACTTTTATGGTGGTTTGATAATCCGTGGTTGGTGAGAAAAAACAAATTGGGCAATTGCTCATGGAAAGTGGCCTCCTCACCGACGTCCAATTAAATGAAGCTCTGACTTATCAACGAGAGCACGGCGTTGTATTAGGCAAGGCTGTTGTCTCCATGGGCTTGGTTCCTGAACGGGAACTCCTGAAAGTCCTGGGAGATCATCTCGGACTTCCCAGCCTGGATATTACCAAATATAATATTCAAGATGAAGCACTCATGGAGGTGAGTGAAGATTTTGCCCGGGAATATTCCATTATCCCACTTTTTCTCATTGAAAACACCCTGACCATTGCTACTGCAGACCCCCTTAATATTGATGTAATCGACCAATTGAGTCGCGACACCGGTATGGAAATCATGCTGGTCCTCTCCATCGAAATGGACATTGAGCGGTCCATAGATCTGTATTATCGCTCAACGACTTCCTTAGCTCAAACCCAGGCTGCTGGAGATGATGTTCGTGTGGTCTCGAGAGAGATTCATGAGGATGCAGAAGTTGTCCAGGTGGTTGATATGCTCCTCTTTGAGGCCGTCAACATGGGTGCCAGTGATATTCATATTGAGCCTCGCAAGCATGATGCTCGCATTCGCTATCGGGTGGATGGTGTGCTTCAGCAATATTACTCAATCCCCTCTGACTCTGTATCACCCATGATCTCCAGAATCAAAATTTTAGCCGATATGGACATTGCTGAATCCAGGCGACCTCAGGATGGTCGGTTTCACTTCGAGCAGAAAAATGTAGCTGTGGATCTCAGATGTTCAACCTTCCCAACCCCTAATGGTGAAAAGGTTGTGATGCGTATCCTGGATGAATCAAAGGGTAAAATTGATCTGCATAAATTGGGTTTTGATGGTGATATCCTGAAACTCTGGCGTGAAACCATCAAAACCAGCAATGGTATTCTCCTGGTTACAGGGCCTACCGGTAGTGGTAAAACCACCACCCTTTATGCTACACTGAATACCCTGAATTCTGTGGCTGTCAATATTATGACCATTGAAGATCCCATTGAATATATGCTGGACAACATTAACCAATCCCAGGTCAATAATCGAGCTGGGCTTACATTTTCAGCCGCCTTGCGCACAATGATGCGTCAGGATCCCGATATCATCCTGGTTGGTGAGATGCGTGATGTGGAAACCATTGAAATGGCCATTCGGGCAGCCTTGACCGGTCACCTAGTCTTCTCCACCCTGCATACCAACGATGCCTCCTCCACATTCACCAGGTTGATGGATATGGGCGTGGATACCTATTTAGTAAGCTCCACAGTCAGAGCAATCCTGGCCCAGCGCCTGCTACGCTTGCTGTGTCCCCGTTGTAAAAAGCCCATTGAAAAAAGTGATGAGTTAAAAAAGATTCTAAAGCTTGAGCAGTGGCCCGAGTATGCAAGTGTGCATAAACCCGTTGGCTGCATTCATTGCAGAAATTCAGGCTATGTAGGACGAACAGGTGTCTTTGAATTGTTGATTCCCAATCAGGAAGTTAAAGATTTAGTTATAAAAGGCGCTGATGCAGGTGAAATCGAAGAAGCAGCCGTTCGCAATGGTATGTATTCACTGAATGAAGCAGCTCGGGAATATGTACTCCGTGGCAAAACTTCCATAGATGAGATAATGAGAGTGACGCTGTAGTTCATGTCCCACGACTTTCTTATACTCGCATTGAGACGACGCTCAGATCCTGAGCCAGAGAAGGTGCTCCTTCAGGGACTCGCGAAATATGGTAAAATCACAAAAACCAGTGACTGGGTTTCACTCTTCAATTATTCAAGTATCAACAGGTACTCTGCGATTTTCATTTCCTGTGCAGCCTATGCCGAGGAACATAAATTATGGATTAAAGATCTACGTAGGTTGCATCCGCATCAAGCAATTATTCTATTTAGCACACGGGATGAATTCGATCCCCGAATTATTCAAGAAACATCAAGAATATTCGGGTTACTCAGACTGAATGAGGTAGAAGTATCTCTGGGTGAAATCATCACTCGCCTTGAAAAATATATGCAATTCAGAGATGGCCTGGGCGGTAAAAAATCCAAGGATTTACTCCGGCCTGGTGGCTTTGGCGAGTTTGTGGGCAATTCCATTCAAATGGTAGATGTCTATCGCCAACTCACAAGGATCGCATCAAGTGAATATACGGTATTGATAAAGGGGGAAAGCGGCTCGGGAAAAGAGTTGGTAGCTCGGACTATTCACCAGCTGAGTGAACGACATGGTAAACCTTTTGTGAGCATTAATTGTGCGGCAATACCTGAAAATTTACTGGAAAGCGAGCTCTTTGGTTATGAGAAGGGTGCCTTCACAGGAGCAAATCAAAATAAAGCAGGTAAGTTTGAGCTGGCCAATAATGGAACTCTTTTTTTAGATGAAATTGGTGATATGCCCATTGAGCTCCAGGTAAAGCTTTTGCGTGTGCTTGAAGACGGCATGATCCAACCTTTGGGTGGTGTTAAGGAGAAGGAAGTTAATATTCGACTGGTGACTGCCACCCATCGTAATCTTCCAGATCGAATCGCCAGTGGACAGTTTCGCGAAGATTTACACTATCGACTTAACGTCATACCCTTAAATCTTCCACCGCTAAGATCCCGTACGGCTGACATCCCACTATTGGTAATTTATTTTTTACAAAAATTACTCAGGGGAGAGGACCAAACCATTAGCTGTATCGGATGGGACTTATTACATGAACTGGCAACCATGCCCCTGAGTGGGAACGTACGTGAATTAGAAAACCTGCTCACCCGCAGCGTTTTTCAGACAGACGGTAAACTACTGGACCGATCTTCCCTGGTGTTTGGAGCTGAAGAAAATGGTCAGACACAGATGGCGAATGTGGGTGCCGATGATGATAAAGCTCTACGACCCCTGTGGCAGATCGAAAAGGAAGCGCTTCAAAACACATTGGAGCTGCTCCAGGGTAATATCAGTCAGGCCGCGCTGCAACTTGAGATATCTCGCACTGCCATATACAGAAAAATTAAGAAGTATGACTTGAAATTCTCTACACCAGAAGTCGAAGTGGAGGGTGACGATCATGCCTGAGTTTGCCTGCCGCATCATGAGTGATTCGGGTACCGTGGAAGAGCGTGTTGTAACCGCTGATTCAAAAATTGATATTTATACCCAGGCTGACGAACGGGGTGAGATGCTGTTGTCTGTCAAGGAGCACAAGGCCAGTGTTCTAAAGGGAAACATTTTCAAGTCAGGAAAGAAGGTTAAACCAGCAGAAGTGGAGAATTTCACAGTTCAGTTGGCCATCATGTTTAGATCCGGTATCCCTCTGATCGGTGCTTTGGAGGCACTTGAAGAACAAGCTGAAACTGACACTATGCAATCCGTGGTTAAGGGCTTGATTAGTGATGTTAGTTCAGGTAAATCGCTATCCCAGGCAATGGAATCCTATCCTGGCGTCTTCTCTTTACTTTATGTAAATATGATCCGTGCTGGTGAATCCGCAGGTGTTATGGAACAAATTCTTGAGCGCCTCGGTACATTTATCAAGCACGATCAGGAAGTCACGCGGAACGTAAAATCAGCCTTACGCTATCCTATGATAGTGAGTTCTGCCCTTGGACTTGCTTTTATTGGTGCCATGGTATTCATTGTACCAAGGTTTTCAACGATGTTTTCAGCCAAAGGTATGGAATTGCCAATGCCTACAGTAATCATGTTGACTGCCAGTGATTTCCTGGTGAAGTTCTGGCCAGTTGTGCTTGTTGGTGCAGTTGTTGGGATAATTGCGCTGAAGGCTTTTCTGAAAACTGAAAATGGTCGCTTCGCCATGGATAACTTCAAACTTCACATGCCCGTCTTCAAAGACATTTTTCTTAAAACTAATATTGCCCGCTTTGCCCATATGCTTGAGACGCTTAGTCGTGGTGGTATTCAGATCATTCGTGCCCTGCAAACGGTTGAGAAAACCGTTGGAAATGTGGTCATTGGCAAGGAAATCGCCACTGCGCGCGAAGAAGTAGAAAAAGGGGTAAGCCTGGCTGCTGCCCTTGGGAAAAGTTCTTATTTTCCTAAAATGACAGTGAAGATGATAGCAGTGGGTGAGAAATCAGGGGCAATGGATGATATGATGGCTAACGTGGCATCCCAGTATGATACTGAGGTTGATGCCAAGATTGAAGGGTTGAGTGGTGCTATTGAACCCATTATGACGGTTGTCATGGGGGGCATGTTACTCTTTATGGCCCTGGGGATATTTTTACCCATGTGGAATATGTATGGAGCTGTTAAATAGGATCCCCAGTTATGGACAATGCTAAAACGGAAGAGAAGGGCTTTTATTATCAATTCTGCAAAAGAAAATATCCTTCGTGGCTATACACCATCGCCATGGCACTGTTTGCTTTAGGTCTTTATATTTGGATCGAATTCTTTCTCGTTGTCACCGTTTAAGGCAGGTTGGTGTAGCGATCGGTTACACTCTACTGTTTCGATATGAAACACAATTTGTGGAAGCACGAGATGCACAGTCAATAAAAACAACACTTTAAGTATTGGCATAGCTCTTGCAGTATTGAGGCCATGATTAATGAAACAATGTACAGGAGTGAAATAACCATGAATAGGAATAGTGCCGGTTTTACCTTGATGGAATTGGTGGTTACCGTAGCAATTATAGGTACACTGGCCGTATTTGCTGTACCAGCATATCTGGATGCCCAGCAAAATGGCAAAGCCAATAAAGCGCTGGAAACCATGAATATGATAGGTTCCGCAATAGTCAATAAGTATACGTCGGTTGCACACCTTGGCAACGGTACCAGTGCCATCGCCAGTATGAAATCAACGGATGCCTGGATTGATCTCGTTTCTTCGACAGAGGTTATTGAATACAACCCCAGTTCAACAGTAACCATGCAACTACTGTTTAAAGATGGTGTGCCAAAATCCCCCTTTGGGAGTGGATGGCAATTCTATGTCGGTTCAGATTCTTCCGGATTTGCCACCTGGACAGGTGACCCACCTGTCCTGCAAATGGACAATCATCCCGCCTTTAAAATCAGGGATAAAAACCAAACAGAAGTAACTGCTACTTACACTATGTAAGTAATGAATATTGACAATCAAAAACGTATCAGGAGGATATGAAATGAAAACGAACAAAAAAGGTTTTACACTGATCGAGCTGATCATGGTCATCGTGATTCTGGGAATTTTAGCTGCTGTTGCGGTACCAAAATTCTTCAGCATGACAGGTACAGCCCATACCAAACATAAAGAAGCTGTCTATGGCACCTTTAAATCTGCCCTACAACTCTATGCCGCCAACCAACTCGTGTCTGGTAATGACCGCCACTTCCCTAGCCCCTTACGTCCCGATCTCGATGATGAAGGTATCTTGATGGACGAGATCCCAGAAGGTTGGACTTATGTTCCCGGTGCTATTTTAACAGGTGGGACATGGACCTATGATGGTGAAACTACGGGTAATACTATGGTATATGATGTCGCTGCTGATTCCAGTACTTATACACTGGTGAAATCCTGGTAAGTCTGCCATTAGCAGATACGACGCATTAGCGTACAGCTAGCGTTTAAACAGGCCGAAGGCAACCCACGTGTTTCCTTCGGCCTATTGATTCATAACAAGTGTCTTGAGATTAATGCCATAGATAAGCAGGTGAAATGAGATGCTAAAATTCAGTACCAGGAAATGGAAGGACTACCAGCGGGGATTTACCCTGATGGAAGCCGTGATTACCATTTCCATTTTGGGAATTTTAGCAGCTGTGGTTACACCTACCTATCTTGAAACTCAGACAGAAGCGAAAGTTGTCATGTCCAAGGCGAATATCTCCCAGCTCCAACAGGGATTGATTAACCTTTATCTCGAGGGTCTGTTCAAGGCGCAAACTGATGTCTGGCCAGATCCACCTGCTGACAACAAGATGACCTTTGCCTGGGCCGATGCCACGACGCTCTATGATGGCCGCACGGTTTCCCAACTTTATAGCGGCTCAAAAATTATTTACAATCCATATGACCATCCGTATCTCTATTCTTTGCTGCCAGAAACGGAGCATGAGGAGGCCGGCTTTAGGTTGGATGATCCAGATACAGGGATTTCAAAATCTTTTAGGCCTTGAGGCGAGGATGCGACCGTATAATTCAGATTCAGGCTTTAGTCTCGTTGAGTTAATTCTGGTGATGATGATAATTGGTATTTTATCAGCGATCGCAATACCAAAAATCGGCGACCTTATCGTTGACACACGCGAAAAGGCTGTTGCTGAACGCCTCATAGAAGACTTGAATTTTTTACGGAGTATGGCAGTTAGTCATCATGATACCACATGGATGGTGGTGAACGTTGCAGCGAACGAGTATGGGCTTTATTCCGGGCCAACTGCTGGCACACGCGTGCTTATTCCTGACCCCCAGTCAGGTGAGTCTGCAGTGCTGGATCTGGACACAGATTATCCGAATATTTATATAACCTCAGCAAGTTTTGGCGGAAGTAGTGAAGTTTCATTTGATTGGTGGGGCAATCCATCTGCTGGTGGGACTATGGTGTTAAACGGGGACCGCACAATAACTCTGGTGAGTGAAACTGGACTGGCACATGAAACCCCGTAGTTTAAATCGAGGTTTTTCTATCATTGATATGATCATGGGACTAGGTATTCTGGCTGTCGCCATCGTTGGTATTATGACTGCCCAGCGTGCTTATGTGTCCATGAGCTCAGAAGTAGAGGTGAAACTCCGGGCAATCTCCCTGGGAAATTCCGTCATGAATGTCATCCGTATGCACCGCTTTGATGAAAATGTTTCAGATCCCTGGGGTGCTTCGCTTGGTACTGATACCGGGGAAACCACATCTGCTGACTATGATGATATCGATGACTATGCCGGTGCCACCTGGGATTTCAGCAGTGATGGATTTGAAGGGTACTCGGTTCTGACTAGAGTATTCAATGTAAACCTAACCAGCAGTTGGCTGGACAGCGTGAATGTGCGGACCAATTATAAACGGATATTGGTACATGTCTACAATACCTCAATGGATTCCTCAATGGTGTTTTCATCAATTTATGCTGGCATTGTGGTGGACGATTGATGCAAGGGAAACTTCAGAAAAGACGCGGTTTTACACTTATTGAGCTGATTATATCCATGTCTCTCATGGTGATCACCTCAGGTATTCTAGCTTCCATTATTGCCATAAATTTTGACATTCTGGAGGAAGTCTCTGAGCGCAAAAAACTGGTCACCCGTGGTATGCTGGCTGTGAACCTCTTTCAGCGTGAATTTGGCATGCTCACAGATTCCACCAATATCAGCTATGCCAATTCACAACAGTTCAAATTCAACGACAAATATGGCAATACCTGGGAGTACAAAGTTACTTCATCAAATTTTACGCGACAGGAAGTAGGAGCCGGGTCCGCACAGACCCTGGCTTCCCCGGTCATCAATGCTGACACCAAATTCAAATATTATGATGGCTCTAATACAGAGCTCACTTCCTTCCCGCTAAGTGCCACAAACCTTAAACTGGTTCGTTTGGTGAAACTTGTACTGGTAATGGATGATGGTGCAAATGGGGTATCCCTCATGTCAATTGTATATCCAGAAAACATGAAGATTTACAACCATTGAGCACCAGTAGTACAAATATCAATGTTCAAGGAACAGTTGTTCTGAATCGGACGAAGAGGGATCAACAAGCAGGTTTTGGATTTACGCTTATCGCAGTAGTGATTGCACTTGTGATGGGTCTAACCGTATCCCTGTTTTTCAGGCAGATATCTACAGAATCTGCTGAAATGGCAGATATGTATGCAGCCAGCCAGGCCCATTGGTCCGCCATGTCGGGAATGGAGTATGGTTTGTTTAAAGCAGAGCAGGGGGAGGCCGACATTAGCGGCACATACACCTTTCATAATTCTACTATTTTAATCGATACTTTGGAGACATCTACAGAAGGGGGAAGCTTACCATATTTCTGGTATATGATCACCAGCCAGGGTAGCATTGCGTCATCTGAGCGGAACTTCCGTCTTTACTCTAAGAAATCCATGAAAACGGTGTGGGGTGATGTTTCCATTATTGAAGGTACCAATGATATAGATATCAGAACCAGTTTCACCCTGGATGACTCTGTATACATTGGGCAAGAAGTTGACGTACAAAGTGATGCAAATATTGGCAATACCACGCATACCAATTTTTATGTCCCTGACGTCTATGCTGTCGATCCTGCAACCGGCTCGAACTACACATCGGGACAGCACCCACGCAACTGGCTTTTTGCTCCTGACTTTGATACCGAGCCTTATGATAGCCTGATCACATTGGCCGGTGCCATTAGTTCAGACGACGCCCCCAATGGTGAGTGGGACGGAAATCAACGCTTTAGAAATGAAGTGATGGATCTTAATGACTATCCGGATAGCACCATTTATTGTAATGGTAAATTCACCTTTCAAGCTTGCACAATTACTGGGGGTGATACGACAAGGCCAGCAGTTATTGTTGCGGCTACTACAATAATAGCTGAGAATAGAAGTGGGGTTGAGACGACATTTGGGGATAATATTGTACTCATTGCAGGTGATGATGTCAAACTACAGGATGCAACTGAATTCGGTCTTGATCATAGCGCACTCGCACCAGAGAGCAGACCTAGAACTTTTAACTTGATTTATGGCTACGACTTGATTCTCATTACCAAAAATGTAGTGGCCTGGAGCTCAACTTTTTCCACTGATGATATACGCCTGGAGGGGGCGGCCTACGGGATTACCTATGCACCGGATAAATTCACTTTCAATAAAGCTACCAGCTATATGGAAGGTGCAATCTTTGCCAATAAGATTGTAGGTTCTAACGGTGCAAATAATATCAATCGGGGCACAATGAAATTAAATCACTATTTCAATCAGGACTTTTTTAAAACCTATGACTATGGTGTCATTGATAATTCTCTGGTTGAATTTTAAAGCTCCATCTTGGATTCTGAAGTAGTAGCTGTTATTATCAAGGCATCAATGACTAAGGAAGTAGAATGAGAGAATTTGGTATTTTATTGTCAGTTGTTTCGATTTTAATAGGTGTGCTTTTGCTGGTTGCGCCAAAGGTTTTGGTAAAGCTGGGAGAGCAAACCAATAAACTCTATAACATAGATGGCCTGGTATATCGCAACCGTTATGCTTTTGGAGCTGTGCTCCTCATTGCTGGTGCGTTTATGGTCTACACAACTATTTAGTCACGGGGTATTGTCATGCCAGGTTATGAAATAATTACGTTGGTTATTGCAGCCATTGCCATGGTTACTGGGATTCTGTTGATAGCCTCTCCCAGTACACTTATCAAAGCGGGTGAGTTTTTTAATCGAATCTATAATGTTGAGAGTGTTGTTTATACCAAACGCATTCAGTTTGGCTTTGTGTATGTGATCTGTGGTGGAGTACTCTTCTATATCCTCTGGTAAGCACCACAAGAAATTTATCGAAATTAAAAAAGGCTGGAATCTCCAGCCTTTTTTTAATGCTTTATGAAATGTTAATCAGGACAAGGCTTCAGTGAGAATGCCGTCTACTTTGTCTAAAAGTCTACTGAGTCCACCATAATTTTCTACCTTGATGCTACTGCAAATCTCAGCACCAATTAGACTGAGATTTTCGAAACCGTAACTCGTCCCCGTCCCCTTGATATTGTGCCCGAACTTATAGACATCCTGATATAATTCATCACTCAAATTGGTGCGAACGCCAGGTAATGAAGTATTTAGATAGGCCAGATATTCTTTAATTAGAGCCTGAAATTCAGGTGATTGCATAAAATCATCGGTCATAACAATGTTTCCCTTCTAGTCGAATCATCGGGTTTAATATAAAAATCTTCACTGCCAGGACGGGTCTTTTTTTCCTGCAATGGAAGAAAGCTTGAAGTGATATAAATCTACGAGGATGAAAATCCATAGTACGACCCTTGCAGGGTCGATATTAAAAATATGAACCAAGGGCCATTGTCATTGACCCCTCTGGGGTCGAGTATAACAGATAGCTCACTAGGATTCACTTTTGTCAATTAAACCCCGGAGGGGTTGCACATTTTCTACTCGCTACCTCAATGAATTATTGAACCCCAGCGGGGTTCTCCACTTGCACCATCAAAAATCACCCATACATTACTCCCAATCCCTACAACAACCTGGTTATAGAATTGGAGGTCTATCATGGCTGATTCATTCACTAAATTATATATTCAAGTCATTTTCTCGACAAAATACAGAGCACCATTGCTTCAGCAAACCTACCGTCACCGAGTCTACTCATATATCGGGGGGATACTGAAAAGACACGAACAAATCCCCCTGGCAATCAACGGTGTTGAGGACCATCTTCATATATTTTTTATATATAAACCCAACATCCTGTTATCCGATCTGATGCGGGATATAAAGCGTGATTCTTCAGCCTTTATTAATAATAGTGGATTTACCAATACCTACTTCAGGTGGCAGCCCTCCTATGGCGCATTTTCCTATGGAAGCTCCCAGATTAATATGATTATCAGATACATCGAGAATCAGGAAGAGCACCATAGAAGAAAAACATTCTTAGAAGAGGTTGATTCATTCTTGGAAAAATTTGATGCTCCAGATAACCCATATGGCTGGATCGATTGACTGAGTACGAACATTCCAGGGTCGTTATATTCTTTGAGACAAGCTTGCCAGAAGCATTGACCCCTCTGGGGGCGAAGAATTGGGAAATGCATGTCAGGCGAGAATTTTTTCTGATTTCCGAGGAAGTTTCTTACTAATCAACAATCCTCGAACCTGAGAAAACCCCGGAGGGGTTATCGATTCTCAATCTAGCCCTCACTCTGAACCATCCCCGGAGGGGTTCACTAAAATTGAAAAGGCTCCTCAAATAAAGATTGAACCCCAGCGGGGTTCGCCAACAGCCGATCTCTCACGGCAAAGATGTAAAATTCTACTGCAGTTTCTCCTTTGCATGCGCGCATTTTTATATGTTATTATCCGATGATGAAAATGGAACCAAAGGAACCTGTATGCCGAAGCAATTAACCCCTGATCCAAATTTTTCAAAAGATGCCCACAGCTACCCCAATTTAGAGTTCCATCTTCGTCAAGCCCTTGAATCAACTTTCGACCTGAATCTTCCCATGTTTGCTCTGGCAAATGGCAAATTCCAAATCGATTATCATGAACTACAGAACTTGATTTTAACACTGGGTGAGAAGCAACCTGAGCGGGACTATAAATCCAGCGAGTTGCATGGAATGGGCTTGCTTACACTACTATCTCATAAGGTAATCAGACTCTATAGAAACCAGGTAAATCAGGATTACATTCAGGACCTGACCACATTTCTGGATAAGAAATATGGTTCCGCAGGTTTTAAAGAAATTCTATATAACTACCTTGAGGCACTGCCCACAGACAGTTTGAAATCTTCCCCTGGTGGTATTGCTGAATATCTTTCTGGCAAAACCGACGCAGTATCAAATCAGCATATTGTTGTAGAAGAACTTTTGGTGCATGTACTGGCATTGAACAATCCCGCTTTCGAAAAATACAATGTCATTTTCAAAGAATCCTTCCACCCTGAAATTACTGCTGCCCAAAAACTGCTTCAGTCTATTCAAAAATGGTCTGATCAAGGCAGTGGGTTTGGATCAGAGAAGAAAAACATTATAGAATTACTTCTAGAGCCCGTTTTAGCATCCCCTGATTCCATTGAAGGTCAACTGGAATATATCAAATCCAAGTGGAGCAATTTTCTTGGGTCTCACCTCAACGATCTGTTGCGTGGTCTTGATCATTTTGAAGAGGAAAATCGTTTCCGCGGTGGGGGTCCTGGTGAAACTCAGGTTCCCAGCTATTCAGGTGGTCTATTGGATGGCGAATACTATAGTGAAGACAGCGATTGGATGCCTCGTGTCGTCATGATTGCACGCAACACTCTGGTGTGGCTGGATCAGCTCTCCAAAAAATATGGGCAGACTATCAAGACCTTGAGTGATATTCCCGACCAAGAACTTGATTTGATGGTTCAACAGGGATTCACCGTCCTCTGGTTAATTGGTCTATGGAATCGCAGCAACATTTCTAAGACCATTAAACATTGGTGTGGTAATCCTGATGCAGAATCATCAGCTTATTCTCTTAAAGAATATCAGATTGACCCCAGCATCGGTGGACCGGAGGCTCTTGAGAATTTACGTCATCGCGCCTGGGAAAGAGGCATTCGATTGGCCAGCGATATGGTCCCCAATCATACAGGTCTGGACTCACAATGGTTGAAAGATCATCCGGAGTGGTATGTCAGCGCACCTGAATCACCTTTTCCGTCCTATAGATTTAATGGAGGAGACCTTTCCCACGATCCAGAAGTGAGCATCCATCTGGAGGATCATTATTATGACCGCAGTGATGCCGCTGTTGTCTTTAAACTTCATGATCATCGAAACAATTCCACCAATTATGTTTACCATGGGAATGATGGAACATCCATGCCCTGGAATGACACTGCCCAGCTGAACTATCTCAACCCCGAACTCCGGGAAGCCATTATTCAGACTATTCTAGACGTTGCCCGGCAGTTCAAGGTAATTCGATTTGATGCGGCCATGACTCTGGCCAAAAAACACATCCAGCGGCTGTGGTTCCCGGAACCTGGTTCAGGTGGTGATATCCCTTCAAGATCCAATTACAATATGAGTGGTGTTGATTTTGATGCTGCGATTCCGGCTGAATTCTGGCGTGAGGTTGTTGAACGTGTTGCCAAAGAAGTCCCTGATACCTTGCTTCTGGCTGAAGCCTTCTGGATGATGGAGGGTTATTTCGTGCGGACCTTGGGGATGCACAGAGTCTATAATAGTGCCTTCATGAACATGCTCAAAATGGAAGAGAATGCCAAATTTTTTGAGATGATGACCAAAACACTGGAGTTTGATCCTCGAATTCTCCAACGCTTTGTGAATTTCCTCAGTAATCCCGATGAAGATACAGCCATTGCTCAGTTTGGCAAAGGTGACAAATATTTTGGGGCTACTATCCTCATGGTGACCTTACCAGGACTACCCATGTTCGCTCACGCCCAGATCGAAGGATTCGAAGAAAAGTACGGCATGGAATATAGACGTGCCTACTGGGATGAAACGCCCGATGAGGAATTGGTTGCCAGACATAAAAGCCAGATTTTCCCACTGATGAAACGACGCTACCTTTTTGCCGGTGCCAGCAATTTTAGACTATTCCCATTTCATAATTCTGATGGACATAGGGTTGATAGTGTCTTTGCCTATACGAATCGTAATGGAACTGAGCGTGCTCTCATTCTGGTGCATAATAGCTTTAGCAGTCAGTCCGGTTGGATAAAAACAGCGGTTCCCGTTAACACTGATCCTGCTGGTGATCAACCTACAATGGAAGTTGAAGATCTGGTCTATGCCCTTTCATTCGATGTGGATGATAGCTTCTTTATCATTTTTCAGGAGCAGATATCTGGAATGTGGTTTATTCGGTCAGTGGATGAGATCCGCCAGCATGGGTTTTATGCTGAACTCTCAGGGTATGAGTCACAGATCTACTTGAATTTCCAGTTGGTTAGTGATACAGAAAGCAACCCCTGGAGCTCCATATATGATGAAGTCGGTGGGTCAGGTGTTTCTGATTTTGCCCCCATGTTTAGACGCATTGAGCTAGAGCCAGTGCACCAGCTGTTTGGTAAACTCATCAAGTTTATTGCGGATGGGGAAGTCCTACCCGATAAGCAGGATCTTTTTATCAAATTTGCCCCACTTCTCGAAGCCATGCTTGAGATCGAAAACATTTCTCTCATGTTTGAGGAGATTCAAGAATTTTCTGAGAATTTCGATGCTGCACTACGGAATTCTGCTCAGGCCTTGAAGAGCCCGGGAGACAGTGATGATTACATTGAGAATATCATGACTGCTGCAATCATAATTCTGGCCAGACAAATTTCAGCCGCGACACCCGATGCCAATGAGACTATGATTCAAAAATTTGGACTTGAAGCTCATATCACAGCTCTCTATTCAAGAGAACCGGATGCTGAAATGCCTGCTTTGATCAGCGTTCTGGAGTATGGGGATCAGGCGCGTGCACTTCTAGAGCGTGATGCACAGGCATTTTTCAGGAACCTCTTTAACCGTAAGATGATTGGTGAATATTTTTTAGTCAACGAAGACAACAATGTTCTATGGTTTAATCGTGAGCGTATGGAAGTTTTCCTGCATTACTTTGAATATGCATTCGCAGAGCAACTAAGACCGGAAGTATTGAGTGGAATTAATCTTGCCTTTGTATCATCGGAATGTAAAGTGGAAAATTTTCTAAACCTGATTAAAAGCTAAACTCAAACCCTCCATTTTTTCTGCCTGATCATATTTTGTGACTAATATCCCTGTCAGATCAGGGATTTCATATATATTACCATGCAATCTAGTTATTGGCTATTCTGGTCCACTTTCGAAGCAGGAGGACGCTTATGAAATCATTATCCCTAAATCTTTTACTTTTACACCTAATGTGTCTCACACTTTTCGGATATCCACCACCTGAGCAAGAGGTCGAAATTGCTGCTGGGACTACCTACAACGGAAACATCTCAACTGTTTCTAGTGATATAATTGTGTTTGAAGGTGCACGTGTTAAGGGCACGATCCAGACCACTAGTGGTGATATTTATGTTGAGGAAAATGCCAGGGTTAAGAGCATAACCTCTGCAAGTGGAGATGTGTTCCTGGATGTTGGTGTCACAGTTGATCAGACTATATACATGATCAGTGGAGACCTAAGAGTGGAGGATAATTCAGAGCTCAAGGGTGATGTTGTTAACGAAAATGGTGATATCAGAATTTCTGGATCATATTTGAAAAAGGATGTCAGGACCAGGCACGGAGCCATCATTCTGAAGAACAATACTTACGTGAAGAAAGACGTGGAGATTCTGGATCGTGGTCAAACTTCAGGATTAGATCCGGTAGAAATCTATCTGGGAACTGGTGTTTTCGTTAAAGGTGATGTAACCGCAGATGACGATGATGATCTTGTTGTACTGGAGATGTATCAGGCTGAAGTAGATGGGGACATCGAGGATGTAACCGTCATTGGTGATCCCGAACCTGAATATTGTGACGGTAGAGAGGAATGGTCCAGCTCCGTCTCGTATAGTAAATACGATGAAGTATACTATGAAGGCCTTGCCTACCAGGCAAAAAAGAGTACAAAAGGCCACACGCCAGGCGCGAACAAGAGCAAATCAAAATGGCGATATCTGGAACCATGTGAAGGTGAGTGGGATGATGACGACGATGACGACCATGACGATGATGATGACGACGACGATGATGATGATGATGACGACGATGATTAATGAGCCAGGACAATGATAGTATCCTGTTGAAACCGCGTATCTCTAGCAAAAATTTCTTATGAAAGCCCCTTGGGACATGGATTGGTGGCTATGTTCAACGTTGTACCAAAAGTAAAGTTACTTCAAGTTCAACAGGATTTGAGGTAAAATTTGTGTGATCATCTTATCGGTTGCATTGTTGAATGCCTTGTTGGCCGCATTTTCATAACTCAAGTCAATACCCTTTACGCGCGACAAGGCGTTATTGTAAATTTCATCACCCTGGTCTAGATCAATTACACTCAAGCTTACATCTGCAAAAGTAGTGTACAGCCCACTATATTCTGTACCCTGGTTGGCTGTGGCCATCAGGGTCATATGCCAATCTGCATCACCAGGTTTATCCACAAAATGAAAGCCTTCCTTGATGAAATGGTTTTTCAATCTGGGCTCAACCTGTACTTGGCGTAACTTTTTGCCATTAAAGGACTCTGTGGATTGCAGGAAAATGGTAGGGTTGCTTACATCAAGAATTATTTGCGTGCTTGCCAGCGGTACGCTATTGACAATCCCCTTGAGGATGGGGGATAACTCATCGTTCATCAACTGATTTAGGTCAATGGAAATATTTAAAACCTGTAGTTTATCCGTAGCAGTGATGGAAGACACTTGTAGATCTGCGAAACCCCGGCTCCCAGAATTAATCGATTCATTCAGGTCGCCAGCACCCTTTTTAAATTGAACGAATAGGGGCAAGTTTCTCAATGGTTTGCCATTGGCATCCTTAGTATGTATGATCATTTTCTCAGCAATGGGTTTACCCAGTTTTCCAGAAATTTTGGACTGGTTGGGTGATAGTGCAATGCTGCCCAAAAGGGACTGGATAAACTGATTCACCTCATTACTTAGAATGATGTCGCTGCCATCCTT
>JAERTH010000134.1 GCA_016844955.1 Fidelibacterota bacterium
TAGGCACATCACCCCAGGCATTGAAGTTTCCAGCAACATCAACAAAATCAGTACTCATATCGAATGTTTCCATCAGTGTATAAATCGACATGTTCACATCAAATGTGACTTCCACAGGATCGATGTTGTAGCGTTCAGTAACCATATCAACAAATAGAACTGTACTAACATCTTCTGAGCAACGAATCTGGATACCATCGATTGCAACACTACCTGAGGCAGCATTAATGATACCATTTCCACCGACACCTGCCCATCCAGTCAGTACATCGTTTTCCAGGTCTATAGAGATAACCTGCCAGTCATCCTCAGCCTGGGTAATATCTTGCCATGGAGTTACATCATAACCAGGATCATCATCCTTTATAACAATACGAACCTGCATCGCTGCAGTTCCGCCATGGAGATAGAAGAACATTTTTGAGTCGGCTTTGATACTGTCAGCTCTGTTGTAGTTCCATAATCTCAGAAACCAACCACCGGCTTCCGCAGGATCATCAAGGAGCAATAATTGACCTGAATTCGATCCATTGAATGAGGTAGTATCAGTTGTGGTGAATGTCGAAGTTTCCAATAGACCATATGTTGATCCTGAATGATTTGGATCGGTCCAATCACCAACATCCGTTACAAAATCATCTATGATCCGATCAATAGGTAGACTGCCAGGAACATCATAAACAACATCAATTGAAGCTGTATCTGCAATGGCATTTCCACTAAGATCATGGACACCGCTAACTGCCACAGTATATACCTCATTAGGTAAGATCGGTGGAACATCTAACACATATACTGTTTCATTGATCATGGTGACTGCTGTTGGTGTCTCAGATCCAAGATCACCCATAACGCTATAGTTTGCCAACGTAAGGGCACCGGTTGCTACAGGCTCATTATATCTGAGTTGTAGTTGTGTATTTCCTGCTGCTACAATACTAGCCAGCTCTGGACTTACCATATCCAGTTCCATAACATCAGCCAAATCTCGAGGATTCACAGTAAATGCGCCATAATAATAATTAACAGCGCCTACTACATCATAGTAAGATCCGACAATAGCTGCATCCTCAGTGGCTGAATATATCTGATCATCAACCAATGCATCTCCACTGCCATCATTCAACTTGAAGGCCCAGCGATCAGTACCTGGATCGGTGGAGACTGCAGTACATTCACCAGTAATTGTAACCAACATGCTCTCATGCGCTTCCGTCAAAGTATTTGTTCCAAGAAGGATTGGAGCAGGAAGGACGTTTCCTGAAGAATCTACTGTAGTTGTCTCAACATCAGTAAGCTGTGTAAGACCGTTATACTCGGTAACATACCCAATTAGGGTAACGTCATCACCCAAGACCAAATCACCAGGACCATCATATACATACATTCCTGAGTAGTCTGATACACCATCTTGTATGAAATAAAAATATCCACCTATTGCTGTGACGGTACCTCTTGTCTCGACATATTCGCCGACATGTTGTGAGGCATCTCCGCCTGCATCTGGAGTTTGGATATCTACGATACTGTACTCCGTAGGTACTGGCGGAACACCAACAACCATGGTAAAATCATCTACATACAAGGTTGATGTACCGTCGAAACTAGCCTGATCATAAAAGCGAAGACCTACTTCAACAGTGCCTGTGGTGGTGGGTGTATAGCTATAGGTTAATTCTTGCCATGCACCAACCGTAGCATTGTTAGAATATCCCCGGTAATCCCCACAATAAAGTCTGGCCTGCACTTCATCGTCGGCATGGTATATCCAAACAGAAACATCATAGGTTACATCTGCTTCCACCGCAACGGTTTGGCGGAAATCTGTATCACCTTGCGTACCGGTGGTGACCTCAGTTTCCATGGAATACATTCCACCATGTACAAAAGTAGGATTGTCTTCTGGCGTTATTGTGATACCTGACTCTATGGTTGTCCAAGCATCGGGTACATTGGCAGTCCAAGCCTCAAAATCGCCATTAGCAACGATTGGAGGAGGTGGAGTTGCGTGGAAGAACATATTATCAAGATAAATAGTCCCATTTCCAACAACTTTGAACTGGAAAACATTGGTCAGATCAACCGGATCAAATGCAGTCAGCGGTATATCTACACTAACCCATTCTTCGAGCGTTAGTGGTAATTCAAACGCCATTTCTACTGGTCCTGGGCTG
Source organism: Fidelibacterota bacterium (assembly GCA_016844955.1). Classification (GTDB taxonomy): domain Bacteria; phylum Fidelibacterota; class UBA8477; order UBA8477; family JABMPR01; genus JABMPR01. Next base: position 2,175 of record JAERTH010000134.1, read on the forward strand.
ATCAGGAAGAAATCGAGATCTGTAGAATTTGCGGTCCAGAAATCCACATGGAGGAAGTTCATTCCAGAAACATCCTGTGCTGTAAATTCAGTACCCTGGTAATTTAAGCCGGTATAAAGCAGCGTATTATTACCATCAACCAACACTTCAGAAAATACAGTTGATTGTCCCCAACCTGGATTGAAGTTTGTTCCCGCCACATCGGTATAGACATCACTATAAATTGAAACAACATCTACTTCCGGTATTGTTGGAGTTGGAGCAGCAACTACAGGTTCTGGTAGAGGCGGTGGTACTATACCATCTGGTACCTGAATATTATCAAAATAGATAATATTTTCCTGAGCTCTCGGTGTAAAATCAAAATCAGGGATCAGGACAAGTCTACCAAAGGTTTGTCCTTCGACAGCGCTAAAGTCAAAGGTCAATTCTTCCCAAGTGTTAATTGCGGTATTTGCAACAGTAAGTTCAGTAGCTGTTCCCGTACCACCCTCAACTTTTAGGCCAACATTACTAATGACAGGTTTATAAACCATGATTGTCACCGTCGAATTGGTGGCATCAAATGTAAACTCACCATCATCATCAGTGTGAACTAAAGCCCATGGTTGACCTGTTAGTCTTGCTATAAATTTAGCTGTGGTGGCACTCGTGTTAATTCCACCGGTAGCAGGGTTAGCAACAAATTCCAATGGAGGATTGTCATCATTGTCAGCCACCGTCCAAACCCAATCGGCACCCACACCTGCTGGTTCGAAATCAACTGTGTGTGTTGGGAATGCAGGAAGTAGCTCAACAATATCAGCAAGATCTCTGGGATTCACTGTAAATTCGCCGTAGTAATAATTGACTACACCTACAACATGATAGTCTGATCCCACAGTTGTTGCTGTCTCTGCATCTGAATATATCTGATCATCAACTAGAGCATCTCCACTACCATCATCAACCTTGAATGCCCAGTGATCGCCACCGGCGTTGGATGAGACTGCAGTACATTCACCAGTGACTGAGACCAACATTCCCTCATGTCCCTCAGCCAATGTATTCGTTATGAGAGCTATTGGGGCTGGTAGGTCATTACCTGATGAGTTTATGGTAACATTTGTGATGGCTTGGATCCGGGTTAAACCGTTGGATTCACCAACTGTACCATTCACTGTAACATCGTCTCCAAGGGCATACGCACTTGTAGAGCCATTGATATATACATAAATACCAGAATAGTCAGCAGTACCATCTTGCATGTAGAAAGAGTAGCCTGTCTTTGCAGTAATGATTCCACTGGTTTCAACTAACTCTCCATTATGCTGTGAGGCATCTCCACCTGCATCAGGGGTTTGAATCTCAACTATTGTGTACGTGGTTTCTGTTGGTGCCAAAGAGTTTTCTGCACCAGGTGTACCTTGAACCGGCGAACTTTGTGATGTTGGATGCCAATTCTCATCGACTAGACCATCATCGGTAGGAGCATTTTTCTCCCAAACCGATGAATTCCAGGCAAGGGTTGAACCTGTAGCATCAATGCTCGTACCTGAACCATCTAACAATTCGAAAGAATAGTCGTCGGCTATGTAGACACCGCTACCTGTAGTTGATGCAGCAATAGGTACAATGCCAGCATCCACATAGGTTCCGTAATCAACCAGAAATGCATCTCTGTTCCGAGTGGCAACAAGATAGCCACCAGCTGCAATTGATGTCCCTGTTGGGAAAACAAAAGAGGAGGTTGCTCTTAAGCCCGTTACCTGGTTACTCCATAGGACCCAATCGCTAACATCGATTGCAGCGTCAGTTGTATTATAGAGCTCAACATAAGTATCATTATAGGTATCAGGCATGTCATATGGTTCACCCACTTCATTAATGACAATATCTTGTGGCTCAACTGCTGGAGTTGCTGGAATCTCCGTCACATCATCAATGTAGAATACGACATTGGTTTCCTCTGTGTCTCGCACCTGAATACTTTCAATCATTACAAAATCTGTAGAGTTGATTGCACTATTACCAGTTAACCAACCAACAACCGCATCATTGGCAAGGTCAAGACTGACCCATTCCCAATCGTCTATGGCTGCTGTTGCTGTAATCCAGGGGCCTGCTTCGTAACCATCGCCACCAGTGCCGTTGTCCCAAATAACCAGTCGAAATTCGGTGGTGGGACTGCTAGCACGTAACCAGAATCCAATTTCTGAATCTGCTGCATATAGGTCATCTCTGTTTTGGTATCTTACAAACCAATCATCCACTCCAGCGTCATCGACTAAATCAAATTTAGCAGATGAAACACCATTGTAAGCGTAATCGGTAGAGAGAGTCGCGGATGAACTCGCATCAAGACCGACTGTAGAACCGGAAAAAAATAATGCATCCCAGTTCCCGAAATCTGTTTCAAAGTCGTCGACGACAACAGGCTGACCAAAACCGATGGTCAGAGCCAAAATCGTGAATAAAAATGTTAGCCTACGTAACATACTACCTCCATTTGTTTGTTGATTAATTATGATACAACTCTTCCATATTTTTTGTGCGGATATGGTCGTGCTTTGGAATCATGTTCCCTTTGAGTTTAATTAACAAAGCCATAGTGATTTGACTGGTGAGGAAATGGGATTTCTTTCAAGCAGAAAACAAGTTGGTGTTTGTAGGCCTCCAGGATCACAAGCGCTGGCATTTCCATATTGATCGCGATCATTGATAGGTCAATTTTTTTCTAGCTTGAGAAATGATATATATATTGGAACAAATTATAATACTTTATACTCCCTTTTCAAACTTTGTTGGTTAGCGAGTTAGTTTATGAAATTTACTTTCTCACCACAAAAGCTTTCGATTCAACAATTATTAATAGCATTTAGTTTGTATTTTCGAGAGTATTAATTCACCGTGGCAACTACTGATTATTACATCGAAAATTATTGTCTATAAG
>JAERTH010000135.1 GCA_016844955.1 Fidelibacterota bacterium
CGAAAACTCATGTGGGTCGGGTTCACCAATAAAGGGATGAAAAGCCCTGCGGCCTGATTCGTCGGCAGCAAAAACATAATAGTCAACCTCATCACCCAGGGTGAGTCCTTCTATGATTCCAGTGAAGGTATTTCCTTCCACATAGCTCATTAAAGTGTTTTCATAGGCATTCCCGTTCACGCTGTAATAAACCAGCACGGAGTCGCTATAAATGGCTTCACCACTGGCAGCAGTAATGTCGGCAGTAATTTCGTAATCTTCCGTATAGGGCTGCATGCCTAGCACAGGCATATGATCGATATATAGCATATTAATGTCGGCCATACCTTTGGTACGACAATGCAAAGCATCAGTATTTTCCCAACCATTATACATAATCCCCACTATTTCGTAGCCTGGCATGGCTTCTTCATAAACTGCCAAGGCTTCATCATCCCATTGGCTTCCTGTAATGGGGACATATACTTTTTTGTTGAGGATTAAAGAATTGGTGTAAGGTGTATTGGGAGCAGTGCCAGGTGTGTATACCCTAAATACTTCAAAGGGTTTTCCCCAGGAACTCATGGTGTTGGCAAAATAGTCGGCTGCTGCTTCAAAATCTTCGTAGCGGTCGTCCCAGGTATCCACCTGGCCCACAAGAATTTTCCCGGGAGATAAAAATTTCGACCAACAATCGATGTGCTTGATATACTCTCCCAGAGGATCAGGGCGAACATGATGACTATGAATATTCAAATAATCCCAGACTAGCGTATCAATTTCTTCAACAGTCAGTTGTGTGTTCTCTTCCCAAACCAAATCAGTGGAAGCTGCCTGACCTGATCCGTCACACATATAATTCCCACCGGTATGGTATAAATTCATCCCATACAAATCGATGTCAAGGAATTCGGCCACCCTGATGGGAATGTCATCATCAGCCGGTCGGGGTCTGTTATAAGGAAAATTCACAATGCCAGGTTTGTTGTCACCATCAAAAACAAACCAGGGGCCGTAATCTCTGGTCCAATAGCTGTTGGTAGGAGCTATTAAAAAAGTACAATGTTCGAGGTTTACATTGTTACTGGTATATTGATTAATTACGGTTTGCTGAGCAGCTGCATTATCTACAATGGTAACCACCGTATCTTGTTCTGCCAACTCTCTGATAAGCTCCATGGGAATCCCAAACGGGTAACGAATCAATACCCCTTGCATTTGGTCAAATTCTGCCACATTGCGAATGGGGCCCACAGGAGGATCGGTTTCATAGAAGCTTCTGGAATTGTCCAGAGGCATATGCATTTCTTCTTCAGAAAGATAATGAAGTTTCCTCCAATCGGGTTTGGCATCCTGGGCCATGGTTGAGGCAAATAAAATGGCCAGAAGGGCTGTAAATAACAATGATCGCTTCAGCATTGGTTGTTGGTTTAAAAATTTGTGCTAACAAAGATAACAACTGTTTGTTAGCGACAAAAATCATTAACATTTGCATCAACTCCAGGCTTTTATTAGTTTTAAGCATTCGCCTGTTAACCTAAGCTGATGAAGACTATCCTGACCTGCATATCCATTCTGATTCTTATAAATATTACCTCGGCTCAGCAGCCATATTATCCCCTTGTGCAAGAAAATAAGACCTGGTATGTGGTACATAGCTTTTTTGGATCCCCCTCAGGCACAGGTGTATATAAATGTGAAGGTGACACCATAGTAGGTGATACAACCTATAAAGTAGTTTATATGACCTATGATGAGTTTCCCATTCACTGGACAAAGGCTGGCTTCCTTTATGAAGATGAAAATCAACGGGTAGTGTTTTCAAGGTATAAAGCCTACGACAGCACTTACTTCAAGCCACAATTGCTTTATGATTTCGGTGCTGAAATCGGCGATTCGCTCACCATCAGCCCATTAAATGAATTTACTGATCAGGTGGACATTATTATTTCTGCAATTGATTCGGTGCTAGTGGATGGAGATTATAGGCAAAGGACCTGGTTTGATTGTGAGATTAGCAACTGGAATTTCTGGATCGAAGGCATTGGAAGTAATACTGGATTGCTGGAGCCAGGATTCTATTGTACCATTATCTGCCCGGGACAGGATTTACATTGTGTAAAAAAGGATGGCATAACCATTTACCCTGATTCATATACAGGAGCTTGTTATGTAGTAGGCATAGATGATGTCGTTGAAAAGGAAAATGTGTTTTCTGTATATCCAAATCCCGCAAACGATTATATAGAAATACGCACTGAACAGCAATTTACAGAGGAATTGTATATTCGAATCAACGGCCTTATGGGTCAACTCATGAGCCAACAAGCTCTTCATTATAATTTTCCTCACAGGATTTCTGTGGGAAACCTATCACCTGGTTTATACATCTATACCATCGCTTCTGCTCAACAAAGTTTTCAAAAAGGATTGATCAGGATTCACTAGCATAGCAGCACCCTTTGTCTATTGGAGTGCGTTAATTGTACTATATTTGTGGGCTAATAAAAAACTACTAATATGTTGGCTATGGTCTTATCATCGCTTATTTCAATGGTTCACTTAGCCGGATGGCTGGGTACCTGGGAGATAGTTATCATTGTTGTGATCGTTTTGTTGTTGTTTGGTGGAAGAAAAATTCCTGAGTTGATGAGAGGTGTTGGAAAAGGCATCAAGGAATTCAAAGATGGTATTTCAGAAGATGAAGCCAAGGAAAAACCAGAAGGTGAAGACAAAACAGATAAGGAAGCCTAACAGCAAGCCTTTCCCAATTGTTTGATCATTTAATCAGCTAGCCTGTACACATTGGCATATTGGGTCCAGGTTTAGGATACACCACCGCTGGTTGGTATAAAGCTGGCATCCGTTACATACATTTTCCACTTCATGGGTTTACAGTTTTTGTGGGCAAGCATTGTTTGCCTTTGACTAACCTATGTCTGGAAATATGTTTCAAGAATCATCTGAATTACTGAAGAATAAGCTTTTTATATTGCTCGTATCTGGCTGTAATTTCTTCAACAAAGGCGTGAGTTTCTTTACCTCTGGTATAACCATAGTAAACCACCGGGTCATGATAATACTCCTTGTGAGAAAGATTCAAAACGTAAAAGTCCACATGACCAGTCCAGCGGTTGGGATCCTTTTCATATTTTTCAGCCAGGCGCCGACCGTCTAAAATATGTCCGATGCCTGCATTGTATGAAGCCAATGTAAATTTGATACGTTCCGTACTATCAGTAATTTCTTCCGGCAGCTGTTTTTCAAGGTATTTTAGGTATTTAAGTCCGGCCTGAATTTGTTGGTTCGGTGTGGCGGTGGTATCCAGGCCATATTTTTCCAGAGTCAGCGGCATCAGCTGCATCAAACCATAGGCACCTACCCAGGAACGAACATTGGGTTTAAACTCCGATTCCTGATATATTAAAGAGGCCACAAGCCTCCAATCCCAACCCAGCAAATCAATGTTGTTTTTGATCATGTCATCATAAGGAGAAAGCTGACCACCACTGAAAGAATTGTATTGGCTTTCAGCAATCCTTCTGGAGCGGATATTTTTAAAATACTTATTGTATAATAATCTCGAATCCAGGGACTTATTAAATATCTCCAGCCATTGATTGATGGTGTCTCTGAGTGCAGTCTGGCCCTTTTGAGTGGCCCAGGCAATTTTTTGGGGGAAACTGATGGCCGTTTTTATGTCAATATTTCTGTGATAACGACTGCTGACAATGGCAATATGTTCATCGGAAGCAGTAAAATCAATAGTTCCGTCAGCTACAGCAGAAATCAGTTCTTCAACATCCAGATCTTCCTCCACAATATGAATGCTGTCGGCAATTTCATCAGATAAGGATTGAAGTCGTTTGCTAAAAATGGTACCTTTTTGAACATGAATGGTTTTATTGGCCAGTTCAAGGGTATTTCTAAGCAAATGGGATTCGATTTCATCAGCAGTACGCATCTTTTCAAACCCTTCGGGTTTCCTTTGAACCAATACCTGCCGGGTGGTCATGATGGGATCTGTAAACGAATACATAAGACTTCGTTGGTTGGTAACAGTCAATCCCATGGCTATCAAATCCACCGATCCATCGGCCAGCATTTGGTTGGTTTTGGTAAGGTCTTTCTCGATGATCAATTCAAGGTCTACATTGAGGTAGGCTGCAAAATCTTTTAATAATTCATATTGGTAACCCATGGGTTCCCCACGATAAATGAAGTAGTTGATGGAGCCGTAGTCAGTGACCGCCTTTAACTTACCCCGACTGAGAATACTGTCCAGAATCAAATGAGACTCCACGGCCTCTTGCTCCTGAGTATCAAGGGATGTTTTCTTCTTTTCAGGCCCATGACAACAACTAAAAATCAGACCTAAAAATAAAACCAAAACGAGGAAACGTATGTGCATGTTTTACAAAGCTATAAGATCGCATAAGATACGAAAAAATTAAGTCGGCATTATCCGGTTCTGGATAAAGCAAGCCCTGGATTGCCATATAATAGTGGTGTGAAAACCTAATTATCGACCTTTGAAGGTTTAGAATGAAGTTAATGCTCCTGAGCACCTTTCCTTTAAGAATTGTGGTATGCTATTTGAATTCTTTGAATGCTCACTAGCTATGTGTTTGTTTATCAGTACTTATTGACAAATGCATTTGAGATAGCTACTTTTGTCTTACCTCATACGCCTACTACACATGAAACAGCTTTATCTGCCCCTCCTACTAAGTATCCTCATTTGTTCCTTAAGCATTCATGCCCAAGAGGATACAGAGTCCGCACCAGCCAATAAACTCAGATCTGGCTTTGGGATTGCCCTCAAGGTTTCCACCTTCGGACCTGGCCTGGAGTTGATAAAATCCTTCAATGCACCCATAAATTTAAGATTGGGAGGGAGCTATTTTCCTCAAAAGTTTGATGCCAAACTCAATGATGTGTGGCCGGTAAATACCCACAATGATGTCCGTCTTGGTTCGGTGTATCTATTTGCCGACTGGCAGTTTATATCAGATATGCACCTTACGGCAGGTGTGTTGTACAATATGATCTGGTATAGTGTGCAAGCCCATCCAACCACCGAACTTCACATGGGAGAAGCAGTTGTAAGCCCTGAAACGTTGGGTTCTGTGACCTATGCTTTTGAGCCCAATCCCATATGTCCATACCTGGGTATCGGATATGGAAATAGCATTTCAAGAAGTAAAGTCCTTAGTATGGCTCTGGATTTAGGAGTGGTTTATCACGGCTCGCCAAAGGTCTCTCTTGAAGCTACAGGAATGGTTTCGCCAACAGCTTCAGAGGAACAAAGACAAATACTGGAAGAAAATGTGAAGGAGCTGAAATTCTATCCTATGATTAGTCTGCAATTATCCTTTCGGATTTTGTAGTTTTACAAACCGCGTCAAAAGCTACACTTATGACTTCAATAAAGAAAACAATTGTATTAGTTTCTGCCCTGATGATAGCTATTGTCCTATCAATGGGTATACAATCATGTAAAAAAATTACCAATCCCACGGAAGGCACCAAGCTGATCATTAACTATGATCTTATGAGAACCAATATCTCACTGGAGTTTTATGATGCCCAAACCGGGATCCTCATAGGTCAGGCCGACGATAAACGAGTGAAAGTTGAGGTGATGGGTGAAGCTGCGGAGGCTGTTCTGGACCTGAGTGGACAACACAAAGAGTCCTATTTGTCTTCCCAGGGCTTAATATCGCTGGCTTTAAATCCCAATGCCGAATACACTCCCAGTGAAAGCAATCCTTTGCGTGTTAGTTTTGTTGCAAGTTTGGAAGGCTATATTTCCACCAGTCAGCAGTTGACTGTGACAAAAGATGGTAATTATAAGCTGAAGTTTTTCATGGTGGATAGGGAAAACCCACCTACTGGTGTGAGCATAAAAACCGAATGGAATGTGGGGAGCCTGGTTTCTGGTATCTTACAGGAGACATTGATTGTTGAAACTCCAGGAGGAGAAGCCAAATTTGTTATACCGGCAGGAACCCGTATTACCGATGCTGATGGAACCATATTGAATGCTTCACTGAACATTATGCTGGCCTATTTCAGTAATCTGGAAGATGCTTCACTGGCAGCCTTTCCAGGGGGTTTGGTTACACGGGTATTGCAGGATGGACAATATGAGGATGGAGCCTTTTTCTCTGCCGGCTTTGTAGCCATTGAAGTTTGGGATGCCACCGGTCGGGATGCCAAATACTTCCAGGAGAATAAAGCAGAACTTATCGTGCAAGTGGATGCGCAGACCTATAATCCTGAAACCGAATCGACCATTGCACTGGATGATGTATTGCCATTATACAGCTATGCAGCGGATAGTGGAAGCTGGATGCATGAGCAGGATGTAGTCGTCGAATCAGGTGTTGGAGCTTATGCTGTAACTGCAGAAATGGATCATTTATCCTATTGGAATTTTGATTGGTTCTGGAGTTATTATTGTTATGAAGGATTATCCTTGAAATTTACCGGTGATTTTGCCTGCGAATGCATGTGGTTTGATGGAATCATCAGAAAATCAGCCGATGATACCTATTTGGCATCTGTTTCAGTTTTTGCCTGTAAGGATGAGAGTGTGCAATTACTTAATGTGCCCAAGAATATGCCGGTTTATATTGAATGGTCGGGCACGGGTGATCCATGCAGTACTTGTTATGTGGATGGCTCGGCCAACCCATTGCCCATTTTTAATTTATGTAGCAATACTACCGTAGATGTGCCTGTCATTTGTGCCACTCAAGGTCACGAAGTTGTTTTCGACCTGGTAGGATATTGTGTCAACAATGCCAATGTTGAAATCAGACCCACTTTCGGGGTGTGGTTGCGACCAGTGGATAACTTCTGCTGGCAATGGGTGTATATGCAGGACGGACTGGCATCCGTTTGCAATATGATCGAAGGCCAGAATTATATTATTGGCATGTATGTCGGTGGTAACTGGCACGAAACCGTTGTCCTAATTGATGATAGCGAAACCATTTATGTGGATATCGAATTCCCTGATGAATTCTGTAGCCAGGGATTTTAGGCCCTTTTCCGGTATTGCATGGTAGAAAAAACGAACATCACCACTGCATACACCAACAATATCCAGAAATCTGTCTGGAAATCATGGAACTCACTTCCTTTGAGCATGATCATGCGGTTTATCTTAATGAAATAAGCCACAGGGTTGAAATAGTCGATCACCTGTGCCCAATGGGGCATGCTTTCCACAGGTGTAAACAAGCCACTCATCAATATAAATATGATTAAAAAGAACCATGAGATGAACATGCTCTGCTGCATGGTGTTGGTGAGTGTGGATATGAATAAACCAAACGACAGCACCACCACCATATAAACTGAGGCTACAAGGTAGAGCAAGGCCACACTTCCCATGACCGGGATACCGAAAACGAAATAGGCCAGCAGCAAACCGATGCCCAAATCCATATTGGCGATAACCCAAAAAGGAATCAATTTACCGGCAATAAACTGGTATTTACGAATGGGGGTGACATTGATTTGCTCAATGGTACCCAATTCCTTTTCCTTTACCAGGTTCATGCCCGATAGAAACATGGCAATAATGGTTACCAAAAGGACCAGAATGCCCGGTACCATATAGGTGATATAGTCCAACTCTCGGTTATACCAGTAGGATGTTTTTATTTCAATGGGAAGACCACTGAAAATCACGGGTTGCTGTTTGATGATAATCTCCTTATTGAAATCTGCAATTATGGCTGAGGCATAGGCGCTCATCAGGCTTGCTGCGTTGCCGTTAATGGCATTGGTAACCACCTGGATTTGGGTGACATTTTCCTTGTTAAGATCCTTCTCAAAGGAAGGAGGAATGATCAATACCTGGTCGGCCTTGTCTTGTTTGATCAGCTGCACAGCATCTTCATAGGTACTGGTATTGCCATGGTATTGAAAAAATGAGGAACCATTAAATTTTGAAATGAGCTGGGTGGATAGGGCAGACCTGTCCTGGTCTACACTGATAAAGCGTACATTCTTAATCTCAAAAGTAGCTGTATACGAAAGAACCAGCAGCTGTACAAAAGGCACAACGAATATAATTGGAAGCATGGTCTTATCCCTGAAAATCTGGATAAACTCCTTTTGTAATATGTAGGCAATTGTCTTCACTATTATTCGAGGCGGATTTTAAATTTCTTTACACTCATACCAATAAAAAAGATGGTCATACCAAAGATGATTAGGGTTTCTTTCCAGAAATAACCAATTCCGACTCCCTTCAGCATGATGTTTTTAACGATGATAATAAACCACTTCGACGGCATCACATGGCTGATTAACTGTAAAGGATAGGGCATGTTTTCTATGGGGAAAATGAATCCTGAGAGCAGAATGGTGGGTAACATCAGGGCGAACATAGACAGGAGCATCGCCTGCTGTTGGGTTTTGCTGACAGTGGATATTAAAATTCCCAGGGCAAGTGCCATGATAATGAACAGTATGCTTTCCAACAGTAGCAAAACCATGCTTCCCTGAACCGGCATGAGAAAAACATAGCGGGCCAGTAATAGGATCACCACCAAATTGATAAATGACAAAAGGATATAAGGGCTGACCTTTCCAATGATGATTTGAATGGGCCTTAAAGGTGATACCAGCAAGGCTTCCATGGTGCCCATTTCTTTTTCTCGGGCGATGGAAATGGAAGTCATCATAGCTGAAACCAGCATAAGCAATATGGTTATTACCCCGGGAACAAACATATATACACTTTTGAGTTCCGGGTTAAACAGCATTTTGGTTTCGGTGATGATGCTGGCGTTGGACCGATTCATCCCCCTAAGCTGTTGCATAGCATAATTGTTTATTATACCAGTGGTATAGGCATTCAGCATGCTGGCCGTATTCGGTTCTGATGCATCAAATATCAGCTGAATACTGGCCCTGCCTTCTTTGAGCAGTTTCTGAGCAAAATTGGACTCAAATACCACAACTTCTTTCACCACACCACCCTTGAAAATAGATTCTATTTCATCGGGGCTGTCGATGGTTTTCTCAAGTATGAAATAACCTGAGGACACCAGTTTTTGAGTGATTTCACGGCTTACCTGATCTTTGGAATGATCAAGGATGGCAATCTTTGCGTTGCTGATATCGCTTGTGATGGCAAAACCAAAGAGCAAGACCTGTACCACAGGCATTCCGAAAAGGATCAGCATGGTCCGATAATCCCGGAAAATATGTAAAAACTCTTTTTTAATAAATGCCCACATCTCTGTTCGATACTATTATTTGATACCTATCAATTCCTAATCATTTATTGTTATTCATTCTGATTTATGCCGGTCTGGCAATGCTTATAAACACTTCGTCAATGCTTTGTACTCCATATTGCCTTTTTAGAGCCTCCGGGCTATCCAGGGCTTCGATACGGCCTTCTGCCATTATGGAAACCCGTTCACAATACTCTGCCTCATCCATATAATGGGTGGTCACAAATACTGTGGTGCCGTTGTTGGCTGCTTCATAGATCATCTCCCAGAATTGCCGCCTTGTCAGAGGGTCTACTCCTCCTGTGGGTTCATCC
>JAERTH010000136.1 GCA_016844955.1 Fidelibacterota bacterium
AAAACTGAATATCCTCGCTCAACGACCTGCTTGATAGCCTCTGCTTTGAACTCTTCTGTGTATCTTTTTCGCTTCATTTAAACTTCTCCTGTTTGCTTAGAATTTACCTTAACAGGTGTCTACTAAACTAGGGGAAGTCCATCACCCGGACATTGAGCTTGTCCACAGTAAGTATAACTATTACAACGAAACAAACGAACACCACGAATGTGAATTATTAAAATCACTGATTCCACAGGTCCTGTTGTCTGACCCGTCATTGCCAGGAGGCAGCACCGACGCGGCAATCCCTCTTTTATTCACAACGAACCATACGAATAATGATGGTCCCCAAGAATGTGAAGAGATTGCCACGCCCTCTGGGCTCGCAAAGACACTCAGAATGTTTCGGACATTGAGCTTGCCGAATTGTCAATTGAAAACATGCTATTTACAACGAATCAAACGAATAGAACGAAACAAATGAATGATATTGAAACCAAGAATAGCTTCAAGCTCCATTCGTGTAAATTCGTATACTTCGCGCTATTCGTGTCTAAAGGAGAGGAGTAAATGTCTAGACTAGAAATTTCAGTCTCCGAATAGTTACTCCTCCAACGCTGCCCTTAACTTAGCTTTTAGTTCATCCTTGATCTCTTTGGAAAGCGAATGCCAGCGCACACCCCTGAGAGCACCTTCCAAGGCATAAAGCATATTCAAACAACCCGGAGCATTCAAGGCATCCAGACTTTTCAAGACGCCAACAGGCCCCAGTTCCGCCAGGTCAGCCGGTGTGTGAATATCCACGGCAGCAAGGCGTTTTTCTAATGTTTTACCAATGTTTGGGAGCTCACTAAGCACAAAATACTTCCTTATTTAAGCAGTAATATTTTCATAATGGCGAATCGCTCTGGTGTATCAAGCCTGACAAAATAAACGCCACCAGCAACTGGTTGTCCCACATGAGAAAGACCATCCCAAAATTGTGAGTGTAGCCCAGCGGAATGCGATTGATCCACCAGAACTTCTATTTCTTTCCCGTGAAGATCAAGAAGACTCAATCTGACATCAGTACTGGAAGACAGATAATATTCAATACGTGTCACCGGGTTAAATGGGTTGGGAAAATTCTGAAGCAGAAAAGGGTTGTGGGGTTGTTCTTTTGCCTTTTCTGGGAAAACGCCAGAAGCCTGGGCATGTTCAAAACCCAGAATTTCCAGTGTTTGATAAGCCTCGCCAAAAACATCGTGACGCTGGGTTGTGAATCCATACACAAGGATAGAATCACCAGGGTAGGCAACGAGACCTTCCCCGTTAAGTGTAAAATCACGATAAAAGATATCTTCATGGGTTAAAAAGCACGCCGTATCTGGTGTTTCAAGTGTTGCCGCGATACCAGGTAGACATGGAACCGTCAAACAGGGGTTACCTGCTGCGCTCAAAATCCCAGAGATGCTAATAGTATCTGGATCTGGAATTTCAAGATACCAGTCCAGCACGCCACCTTCTGTTATCTGGGAAAATTGTACAATGCCAAAATCACGGGAGAAGTGGGTTGTACTAATACCAGCATCCACACATGGGTGGTTGCTATGAGAAAAGCCATGAGTGAGGTGATAGGTTCTGTTAGGACCGGTAATAGTCGGGTAGGTGTTCATTGGATTGATGGTGAAACCCCAGTCACACTGATTGTAGGGTTGCTCGGATGGGGGGACAATGACCGGTGGTATTTCCCAGGACGCGGCACCATCATAATTGAATCCAAATAGCGTATACTCGGATGAATCCGTGGGGTTGAGTGCGAGAATGGCATTTGATCCTGGACGTAACCAATACTGTGAGTATAGATTCTCTTCGCCATAAAGGCCATACTTGTAATAGAGGGTGTTGTTAATGCGCATGGTATCAGAAACCACAGCAGTTTGGGTGAAGGGATAATCTTCACTGATGTACTGCCAGGTTTTCCCCAGTTCTAGAGGAAAATTGAGACAGTAGTTGTCTTGTGATATACCGCTGGCTAGTGACAGGCAAAACAAAAGAAGTCTGTTGCTGAAAAAATTCATGTAACACCCCCTCAAATGTTACCCAAACCATTGGATAGCGAGTTTAGATCAGGCTTTTCATAACCTTCGCTGGATTTCCGGCAGCAATGACGTTGGCCGGTAGATCTTTGGTCACCACTGAGCCAGCACCAACAGCTGTGTTTTCACCAATGGTCACCCCTGGAAGAATGACACTGTGGGCCCCCACGCGAACATTTTCACCAATAACAATATCACCCGGTTTTCCTGAGTGAGCTTGCGTGCTTTCAGTCATGGATTTGGAAAAGGAATCTGTAGTCATAAATACATCAGGCCCCAGCATAGCGCCATTAGCCAGTGAAATGTGGCTGTCAGGTCCTGCATACAGGCGATTGTTGTGGTTAATTAAGCAGTTTTGTCCAATTCTGATGTTTTCAGGATAAGCAAAAGTGGCGGAGGGGGAAATGGTGCTTCCCTTCCCCAGCTTGGCCAGTTTTGGTATGGCAAAAACATTGTCATGGAGAAAATAGCGCAGTCGCTTGATGCTTTGACTCCAGAACACCGGAGAAAACAGGGCTTCTATCATGAGAGAAATGGCTCGTACCACAATCAGGCTCCTTTGCGAGTGAAAAAGATAGACATCTGTGAAAAAGACTCAAGCGATTTGATCATAAAGGGTATTCCAGAGACGTCCAGGGAATACTGATGGATCCAACCCCTTTTTTATCTGGCGGATTTATCTGAAAATTCAATTCCTGATCAGCCAGGACCAGACGAATCTGCTCTGGTTTATCACAATAAATGCATAAGCCCAGGAGGTCCGCAGGGGTGAGTGTCCTGTGGTCATCGCGTTTAAGGTGCAACCGGGTCAAGTCGGAGTCCACTTCTTCCATCCAGGTTAAGTGTTGAATCAAATCAGCATATCCCAAAAGTCGGGAGGAGGTGGTTACCAGCAAATCCTGTTGCTGTGCATAAGCCTGTAGTCTTTGAAATCCCCGAAGGACTGCCTCGGGAAAAGGTTCATTCTCAGGCAGGTTCTCATTCATATGGGTGTAAAGCAGCATGAAACCCTGACTCTTTACCAGTGCAGATAGGTTTGCTTCTGTTAATTGCAATGCCAGATCGTGGAAATCAGTATTTTTGACTTCACCAAACCGGGATATGAACCGCTGAAACTCTAATATATGACTTCCATCCTCAACTTCAGTGCTAATTAAGAGTCGATTGGGTGGATCAGGGAGGGGACGCTGAATTTTGCGATACTTGGTTTTCAATGCCAGCTTCTGAAGTCGCTGCTGCAGTTGATTACCCACAGAAAAGGCTGCATCCTGGCCTGCCACGTGGGTGGTACGACCGGCCCAGAAAAAGCGGGTACCGCTCTCACGTAGAAGATCAAGATGATAGGCAGGTGTTTGGGGTTTAGCGCCATGGAAGTCGGGATAATTACCCACCTTTTGATGATTCAGATCGTTCCCGTGGTTAACCCAGACAGGAATACGGGCTGAGTGCCGAGCCAACGTTTCCAGGGATTGCTCAGCAAATTTGCGCTCAAATCCACCCGTGTTAAAGTTGCCATACGTGTGCGATGTATCCATGTGGCCGGATTGCCATAATTCACGACAAACAGGGGCAAATGCAGTCTCTTTGTTGGATAAACCCTCAAAATAGCTGAGCTGATCGTCCATTTCACCGTTGTAAAACCAAAAACTGTTGGAAATCTCAAGATCAATGCCTCGACCATAAACCGTATCTTTAGCGGTGTTAAGAAATTTCATAAACTCCAGATAGGCAGGGAGAGATACAGCATGATCCACATCGCTGCAAATGGCGAACATGGACTGGTAGGGATAGGGGAATTTCCGCAGGGAAAACTTGTTTGCTGGTTTTGACATCTTGACTTTCAATCTACATGGAAGCCAATCCTCGTGAAATGGGTTTTTAGCAGCATTCACAAAACGTACAGGAGAACCATCCAGCCAAAGCATTGACCGTCCAGCTTTTGAAAGCAGAATACATATGCAGGTGTTATAGATTCCTCTGCCGTCACGAAGGGGAGAGATTTCTATGCGTTCTATAATTTTCAAAGCTTTGTTTATGAGTATGAGCCTGACCATTGCAGTGGGCAATGGCATAGTCATCAATACCAGTTTTTATTCCACCAGCTTAAATGAAACACGCTGGATGAAGGTCTATCTACCAGAGGGGTATCAGGTCAGCGATACAACTCGGAACTATCCACTGCTTATTTTTCTCCACGGTGGCTATGTGACTCAGCATTCATATTCCATGCTTATTACGGCTCTGGATGAGCAGATCTACACTGGCGAAGGTGAAATTCCAGTCGGATCAATCCAGCCCATGATAGCCGTTCTGCCAGATGGGAATAGTACCTGGTTTGGCGGTTTGACCTGGTGGACCAATTCGGTGCTGAATGGACAATTCCAGGATTATGTCGTAGAAGATGTCATCGCTTACATGGACAGTGCCTACAATACACAATCAGATCCAGATCAGCGTGGAATTATGGGACACTCCATGGGAGGCTATGGTGCCATGGCCATGGCCTTGCAGCATGCAGATGTTTTCCGGGGTGTTTCAACCTTTGGGGCAGTTATTGATCTGGATGTGACCCTGGCCGGGATCACTCCCTGGATTTTGGATGAAAATGGCGGAAGTGGACCCTTTGATCCCGGTGCCGGGGTTTGGTCTGAGATTCTACACAGCCTTTCAGCGGCTTTTTCGCCCCACATTGGAGCTCGGCCACAACCAGTGGATCTCCCCATAGATTACGAGGGCAATCGAATCGCCGCAACGTGGGAACAGTGGGTTGAACACAATCCACCTGCTCTGGCAGCGGGACTCAACCCAGAGGATAATATGGATATCTATACCCAGTGTGGGATCAACGACGTCTTATGGATAACCGCCAATCAGGCTTTTAGTGATAGCCTCACCACCCTGGGAATCCCGCATCGTCTGGATGTCTTCGATGGAGACCATAACGATGCCCTGGCCCAGCGGATTCCATTCAGTTTACTACGCTTTGATTCTTTATTCAATCAGACCAGCACCGGAATTGCTGATGAGAATAGAATATTCCCCAGCCAGGATCACCTGCGCTTTTTTCCCAACCCCGCTAATCCGGACTGTCAATTCAGTCTGCCTGAACATGTTTTCGGAGACTTCCAATTGCAGATATTTGATATTCAGGGACGGGCCATTCATGAATCCATGGTGGAAATACAGCAGGGTAGCCCAGGTCGACTTTTTGCCCTCAACCGGCAACCCTCGGGTATCTACCTTGTTTATCTATCTAATCTTGAAGGCTTGACTTTTTCAGGCAGGGTTACCTTGTTGAAGTAGGATCTCTCAACCACGGGAGGATAGGCCTGCGGTGTACAAATAGCGCCTTAGGTTTGAGCTGCTTCACAAGAAACAGTCAAAACAGTTCGAATCCCCCCGAAATGTTTGTGAGTCGGCTCTAAGTCTTTGTTAGAAACCACCATTTTTCACTCATGATGTGTCCACATACGGATAATTTTAATGGTCCAAATATCCTCTAAAACCTGATAAACCAAACGATGTTGGATGTTGATCCTTCTTGAGTAGGCTCCAGAGAGATCACCTACTAATTTCTCATCGGGTGGTGGTGTCGCATATGGATTCTCACGAATGACAGATAAAAGCTTTGATACTTTTGGTTTCAATCCGCTAGATGCAACTTTCTTTGAATCTTTTATGGCGTGTTTTATGAAAACAATTTTCCAACTCACCAATCAAGTTCCTCCGTATCCTCAAGTGGAGTTTCAAGACCTTCAATTATTGATTCCCTTACACCTGGGATGGAGGAAAGATATAAAGTTTCTTGTATTGCTCGCCAATCATCTTCGGCAAGAAGAACAGCATTAGTTTGCTTCCCTGTTATCTGAATAGGCTCGTGGGACTCAGCTGTCTCGAGCAGCAAATTATATAAATCTGCTCTCGCCTTTGTTACATTTATTGTTCTCATATAGACCTCTGGTTTTTTTTGTGTTCGCAATAACGAACGTTATTGCGTTCGGTGTCGCAAGAACAATTCCACCACAGTCTTAGGGGTGTTTCTAACACTATTTATGTTAGCATCTTGTACCAGAGCAATTGGATTTCATCCGGATGCCCTTTATAGGCGTACCGGTTGATGGCTCCCAACTCACAACCCTGTCCTGCGTAAAACTTGCAGGCTGGGAGATTGATATTCTGGGTTTCAACTTTCAAGTGAGTGCAATGATGTGCTCGGGCCCACGCTTCCACCTCTCTGAATAAAACACTTCCTAAACCCTGCTTGCGATAATCCGGATGAATCCTTATATCCCAGAGAACCGCCAGATCCTGTCGCTTTTCCAGCATGTGGAGTCCTTTAGTCCTGTAGGCAATGACAGCTCCACCAATGAGCTCATTATCAACCTCCACAACAAGAAACCCCCAATTTGACAGATCAAAATACAGGGACCATTGTGTGGGACCTTCTTTTGGGTCGGCATCATAGTCCTTGATATATGGGGTTGTAACAGGTGTTTCTTTTAAAACGATGCCCCTCAGCCCATTATCAGTATCGATAGGAGAGAGAATATGCTTAACCTCAAAGGCGATCGAGATTTCCGCCAGCTTCTCCACCTGCTCAATTGCTATTTCTTGTATGTTGATTTTCATTGACATGATGCAGTTTCATGATCCTTTGTCGAACACAACCCGCCATTGACCATCATCATCAAGACGCCAGATCGAATTGAAACGCCCTGATTCATCACCAGAGGGAGAAAATACAGGACCAGAGCTGAGTGCAAGTTTTCCCGAGTTGAGGATTTCTACCACATCAGGTCTCCAGGAAAAAGGAGCGGCCTCTCCTTTAAAAAATGCAGCCCAGCCAGCACTGATTTCAGCATGCCCTCTCAAGGGTTGATTGTCGTTAAAGAAGATGGCCTCCGGTGAAATATAGCTAAGGAATGCTGCCAGGTCGCGATCTGCCATGGTTTTGGCAAAGGCCAGTTCCCTGGCTCTGACTTGAGCAGTGATTACATCATTACCCATATGCATTCTCCTGAAAAGAAGGATTGGGAAGCATCATTTAATGCTCATCCTATAAAGAATTTCTTCCTGATCACGCTGAATCTCCTCAAATCCGTATTGAAGATAGAATGCTATAGCTCCCACATAGGTTGGACCAGTATCAACGTAAAACTCACGGCAGTCCTTTTGAGTAACCCAGTCTTGCCCTCGGTCTACAAGTGTTCTGGCAATGCCCTTCCGTCTCCAATCCGCATCAACACCCAGGCTTTCGATATAGCCCACTGGTTTTGATTTACACTCAAGCGCCTCGGGACGGAGAGAAACTTCAATAAAGCCAGCTAGCTTACCATTTGATGCTTCGGCTACCCAGACTGCGTAATCAAGCTCACCCACAACACAGCGCTTGAAATAGATGCTTTCAATCTCCGCCAGCAAACCCTCTGGTTTTTCTTCTGGGTAGAGCTGAACTCTCAGACGCTGCCATTCAGGAAAATCTGATTGAGTTACCTCTCGGAATGAAATACCATAAATTTTATTAGTATGAATCAGTATCACCTCTTTATGTGAGAAACCATGAATATCAACGCAGGTAAAGCATTTTAATGGTTTTGCTTTGTGAGTCAACCTGCAGGCGACAAAAATATACTCCAGTAGCCACTAAATTGCCCCATCGATCTAAACCATTCCATTGTACTTCATGTTTGCCGGGAAGTTGTTCCTTATTCTGAAGGCTGAAAACTTCTTGCCCCAAAACATTATAGACCTGAAGCTTAACCACAGCCTGCTCAGGTATCTCGTAAATGATAGTGGTGGTTGGATTAAAGGGGTTGGGATAGTTCTGGGATAATGTGATAGCCCGGGGGAGCTCAAGCTCAAAATCGTCCTCTACATCTAGCGGAGCAATGGAGCCGGCGTTTGAAAGCATGTCATTCAGATCCTCACCCAGTACAACGGCAAAAGAGAAATATGTAGTCTCGCCTGAAGCCAGTGGAAAAGACTCCGAGATAATGAAACTTCCCACATTCCCATCACCACTTGAATTGGTGTCTATTTCACCACTGGTGAACACTTCCCAGTTTTCTTCATCATCTGTCAATTGATAATCGTGTATATGAAAGAATCTGACGGTATTTATGTCCAGCTCATCAGATTCATCCCGGTCAGTTTTGTCAAAATTGGGTTCACCTGCTGTGGGTACTCCATCTGCTTCACCAGCATCAAAAGTTCCAGAAACCCCATCACCACCCACATCATCAGTGGCCGGGTTCCAGTCACCATCATCGTCTATTCCATTATCCCTTGATTCATCTACAAGACCATCAGCATCATTGTCCATCCCATCCATTGCATTTCCAGGCATATCTAAAAACTTTATCCCCAGATACCCCACAGGGGACCATCCTCCCGTTCCCAGTCCATCACTATCGTGAAAGTAAACCATGTTTTCTTCAGGGAGAACAGTGCCCAGGTCATCATGACCGTCTTCTATGAAAAAGAAAGTCAAGGAAAAAAGATATCCATGCCATCATGGGCTTATCCAAAAATCTGTGTAAATGGCATTGTTAGTTAATCATCCTGTCTTCAAAAAGTATGGCAAAATGATTCATCGCCTGTTTCCAATGTTGAATGGGCATACTCCATTTCTTGGTAATATTCATTAGAGCTAAA
>JAERTH010000137.1 GCA_016844955.1 Fidelibacterota bacterium
CGACAAAAGATTCTGCCTGAAAAAAGTTGTATTTATTATAGGTCCCATTGGCCCGGTCGTGGGCATTTACCGCTATGGAAAAGGGGCCAGTAAAATAGACAGGATCGTTCTCAGGTGATGTTTCGATACTGGAAGGGAGGGCGCTACCATTCACCCTGCTCTCAGAACCCCGTGGAATGAAAAGTACCTCATCGATGATAGGTGCTTTGGTGTCCTTGATCCCTGAATAAAATAGATTGGGGTTGATAATCTGCCTGAGTGAATCACGAATTTCAAAATGCAGGTGAGGATGTTCGGTTCCTGATGTTCCACTATAACCGACTATCTGACCCGCTTTTACTGGAAACTCATGCGGATCAAATTTCATTCGAAGAGAATATCTATCCTGTTCAGTTTGTGCTTTAAGAACCAATGCTTCTAGCTCAGGTGTGAAAAGTTCCAGATGACCATAGACTGCCAGATTTCCATCGTTGAGTCGGACAAAAACGCCACGACCGTAACCGTGGTAACCGATAAGAATCCGCTCAATATATCCATCTCCGATGGCCAGACAGGGCACTTCCATTTCACCCCAGGTCTTAATATCGACACCGGCGTGAAGGTGACCCGAACGGTATTCACAAAAGGTTGCAGCCAGACTCCGAGAAGCACGGATAGGCCACCGGTAGTCCTGAGCATTTAAGAGGGAGACCATAAAAAAAATCAGCAGTAGCAGGGCTCGAAACATGGTGCATAAATTCATTTTTCCAGCAGACGATGCAATAACTATTCGATGGATTTTCCAGATACAGACAACAAATCGATTTCCCATTGATCGCTGGACAAAAAACGATACGCATTTCCCCAATAAAATAGACGCTTCCAAGAGAGAGTTGAAAATGGGACGTTGTTTCTGCTGGAAATTTCAATTAAATAGTGCCATGATGCTATTGAGAAAATCCAAATCAAAAGAAGTCGAGAATCCTTATAGTTTTCAGGAAAGATTCCAGAATATCCAAAGGATTGTTATAATCTATCCACAGAAAACTGAGTGGTTGAGAATCGCTCGCTATGCACTGCAGCGAATGTATAATCTACCTGAGCGATTTGACTTTCTGTTGCTGGTACCACCTGAGAATTCAAATTCGGATTTAAACATCAAACACGAATATGCTGAAATGGTTTATGCTCCTCGGTCAGAGGATCGCATCAGGCTGCAGAATCGGATAGTGGGGTTCAACCCTGACATTTTGTTACAACTGGAACCTGAGCCAGGTGACCGTATGAACAAGGTGATCCAATCACTGGATATTGCTCTGAAAATCGGGTTCGGGGATGAGAAATCTGGACTAAATGTGATTTACTCTCAAAAAGAGAGCGGTTTCTACGAAAAGAATATTTTAAATCTGATTGCTTTGCTGGAGATGAAGTAGGGGAGTGATCTACCGCACTTATTGATTGTGGTTACGCTGGTTCTGAGTCTCTTTGCAATGGACATGGTACTTGGCGATAGGTGCAGCTTCCAATCGACCCTCTTCGATTAAATCACCACAGATAATACATACTCCATAGGTCTCTTCATCTACACGGGCCAATGCTTCATCAACATCACTCAAATACTTGGCTTGTCTATGGGCAAATAGACTGGTTTTTTCACGTTCCGCCATATCTGTACCAACGTCAGCCATGTGGTAGGTTGCAGAGGAAAGTTCACCGGCACCTTCGGTCAGTGTCTTATTCAACTCGCCCTTCTGATAATCCAGGTCTTCCGCAATTCGATTGCGCTCGTCCATGAGCAGCTCTCTGAACTTCTTTAGCGTGGTTTTGTTGAACTTTTTTGCAGCCATATTCACCCTTCAAATAATGCTTTGATTGTTGCAATATATCGTCGGATCGACATTTTCCTAGCAAATTTGCACCTTTCAAAAACCTCTTGGTACCCCCTAAGTGCCCGACTACATTTGCGCGCTTTATGAGACATCTGAACGAAATAAAATAACGTGAGGGTATAATGGAAGATATTGTATGCCCGAATTGTGGCGAAGAGCTATCAGAGGAGAGGTTGGCTAAATCTCTCATCTGTCCACACTGCGCAACGAATCTCAAGAACAAAAAGTATATGGATTTCCTGGAATTTCTCATGGTTGCAGAAATCGTAGAAGATATTGATTTCTTTGATGAATCAGTCTACGGTGACGAATATCTGCGTTTTGAGGCATCAGAATTTGATGATCAGGATCTGCCAGATACACAGGCAGCTGAAATTGATTGGGACAAAGACCCTGATCATACTGAAGAAGAGTGGGGCGAAGACAACCCCAACCTTTCCAGTAACAAACCCTGGCAGTCTTGAGCCAAGCATCACCCCTTGGAAGGATAGTCTATGGAAACAAAGAAGAAACCAGCTCAACAAATTCAAATTCAGGTAAATGATAAAGTTGCCGATGGGGAATATGCCAACCTGGCAATTATCACCCATTCAGCGGCTGAATTTGTTATGGATTTTGTACGTGTTATGCCCGGTTCACCTAAGGCCAATGTACAATCTCGAATTATCATGACCCCCAGTCATACCAAAGCATTGTTACGTGCTCTTGAGCAAAATATTGTAAAGTATGAAACTGAGCATGGTGAGATCAAAATGCCTGAGCCAATGGCCTTCCCCGGGATGACACCTCGATCTGAAAATATGCCGAATTAAATAGTCTCTACAATTCAAGTTAAAAGGGTCTCATCGAGACCCTTTTTTTGTTTCAATTGGATAAGGCTTTCACTTGCAGGTGTTGAACCCTTCACGGGAATCATGTATCAAATCAGTGGCCCAATAATTTCTTCATCTATGCTATATGTCAGTTCGTCAAATTCGTTGTTCAAAAAGGGAATTCAATGATTAGAATTCTCGGAAAAACTTATGACTGCGTAATAGCAGCGTATTGCCCACGACTGACACAGATGAAAATGCCATTGCCATTCCAGCGAACATGGGGTTCAGCAGGATTCCAGTGAATGGGTAGAGTAGACCCATGGCAATAGGGATTCCTGCCAGATTGTAAATAAATGCCCAAAATAAATTCTGATGAATTTTGGATATGGTGGATCTGGCTATACGATGTCCATAGATCACATTTTTTAATGAGGAATTCAAAAATATGATATCGGCTGCATTGATAGCGATATCGGTTCCACCCTGAAAGGATAATCCCACATCAGCAGCTACCAGGGCTGGGGCGTCATTTATCCCATCGCCTAACATTGCCACCGTTTTACCTTCGTTTTTTTGAGCCACAATATGATCATGCTTATCGCCTGGCAGCACTTCCGCCTCAAAGTTGGTGATCCCGGTCGCCTGAGCCACAGCCTGGGCTACTAGACTTTTGTCTCCCGTTAGTAGAAAGGTTGCGATGCCAGATTCCTCCAGAGTTTGAATCACCGTCTTGCTTTCAGATTTAAGTGTATCCGAAAATGCAATTAATCCGGCGATCCGATCATTTTTAAATAATCCACTGATTGTGAATCCCTGCTTGCGGTATTCAGTAACCTTGTTGCGAAACCCTTCCGGAAAGGAGCTTGTTTCATCAACTTTAGCGAGTGCAATCTTTGATCCCTGGAAGTGGGCTGAAATCCCTTGACCGGGAATCTCCTGAATATCTGTTAGTTCAGCGATCTGTCCAGAATTGATTTGTCCATATTCAAGCAGCGCTTTTGCCAGGGGATGCTGGCTGTGGCGCTCAAGGCCCATAGCCAGATCGAGTACTGCAGAATTATCATCGGGATATATGGCAACGACTTGTGGCCTGGATTCCGTCAGGGTTCCCGTTTTATCAAAAACCATGACGTCTATCTGGCTGAGTTGCTGGAAGGCATCAGCCGATTTTATCAGAATCCCGCCTCGAGCTGCAATGCCACTTCCCACAACCAGGGCTGTGGGGGTTGCCAGGCCCAGAGCACAGGGACAGGCGATAATCATCACTGAGATCATGACATTGATGGCAAAGGTCAATTCATACCCCAGTAACAGCCAGGTCAATCCACTGAGGATAGCCAGGGTGAGCACAACGGGTACAAATATGGCCGCAATCCGGTCCACCAATTTTTGAATCTCTGGTTTGCGAGACTGAGCATCTTCCACCAGCTTGATAATTTGTCCGAACAGAGAATCTCGACCAATTTTCTGGGCACGGATAATGAGACCGGCCTGGAGATTCATACTGGCTCCAATAACCTGAGAGCCCACCTGTTTATCCACAGGCAATGACTCACCGCTGATAGATGATTCATCTACAATACTGATACCTTCAAGGACCACCCCATCCACT
The DNA here is from genome assembly GCA_016844955.1 of Fidelibacterota bacterium. GTDB lineage: Bacteria > Fidelibacterota > UBA8477 > UBA8477 > JABMPR01 > JABMPR01. Next base: position 4,296 of record JAERTH010000137.1, read on the forward strand.
GGAATTTTTGTATGCGGGTTGACTCTGATTTTATCATCGGACTGTATCTGTTCTAAAGGCAGGGTTATCCACGATCCATCACGATTCACTTCTGCCTGGGTGGGCATTTGATCCATAAGTCCCGTCAGGGCTTCTGTGGTTTTTCCACGTGCCATGGCTTCCAGCCATTTCCCAAAGGTGATAAAAAGAAGGATGGTGCCGGCAGCTTCAAAATATAGAGTGGTGAATCCCTCCATCTTCCAGTTCAGGAGCAGGTTTAAGGTTGAAACAAGAGAGTAGGTATAGGCTGAACCCGTGCCCAGGGCTACCAACGAATCCATATTGGGCACACGAAGTATCAAGTGTTTGAATCCTCTCTGGTAATATCCAGAACCAGTGGCAACCAGAATAGTGGCCAGGCTGAGTTGAATGAGGATGCCTGTGTTCCTAGAGAAAAGATGTAGCTCCAGAAACATGTCCAACATGGCATACACCAGGAGGGGTAACCCGAAAATAGCCTGGGTGACCAACAACTTTTTCCATGTGGCAATGGATCGTTGTTGTCTGCTTACCAGTGAGGATGAACCCTGGGGCTCAAGTTTGTAGCCCATTTTGGAAACAGCCCGGATGAACTTCTTAATTGGAACAGGCTGGGAGCTGGTTATGCTGGCCGATTCTGTGGCAAGATTGACTGATATTTCTTCTACACCGGAAATTGCCGCAATGGCTGACTCGACATTGGTCACACAAGCGGCACAACTCATACCTTCCACATCAAATTGGTAATGATGAATTGGATTTTGCTTTTCTGGAGTTGTATCAGACATTCAGATCTCACTTTTCTATTTACTTGTGGAATGAATATGATTAAATATATCAGGATTTAAACAAATTATTTGGGGTTACCACAAGTTGCGAATAGAACATTCTTTTGCCGCCAGACAATTTTTCAGGAATGGATGAAATTGTCTTAGGGATTGAACCCCGGGTAATCTTGGGATGAGATAGTTCTATGTAAAGGGGAGTACATGTCACAAACAAAAAAAGTCATCATTATCGGATCAGGTTTTGCCGGACAAACTGCAGCCCTGTATCTGGGTGATGCTTTGGGCAAGGATCACGAAGTAACGGTGATCACCAGAACTACCGAATTTATCTTTATTCCCTCCCTGGTTTGGGTCGGAATAGACAGGATGTCCCTGGACAAGGTGCAATTTCCGCTGGCACCAGTTTATGAAAAATTTAACGTTCACAACTTTCATGGGCAGGTCACGGACATTTATCCAGATGATGGTTATTTGACAGCCCTGGATGAAACCACCAAAGCACCTAAAAAATTTGAATATGACTATTTGCTTAATGCCACTGGTCCGAAGCTGAACTTCGCCGGCACTCCTGGGTTAGGTCCGGATGCAGGATTATCACAATCCATTTGCACACCACATCATGCAACCCGCTCGCGGGATACCTACCTGGAATCAGTAGAACGCATGAAAAAGGGGGAGAAGCAGCATTTTGTGATTGGCACCGGTCATGGGACCGCCACTTGTCAGGGTGCCGCCTTTGAATACATCACCAATATTCACAAGGATCTGGAGCGCAGAGGTATTCGAGATAAGGCCAGCATCAAATGGTTGTCCAACGAACCTGCTCTGGGTGATTTTGGCATTGATGGTGTTTCCGTAGCACAGGGTAAAAATATTCGCACTTCAGAGGAATTCATAACCACGGTTTTTGAGGACTATGATATCGATTGGCAGGTAAAGACAGCTGTCAAAGCACTTGAGGGCAATTCTATTTACTATGAAACCTTGGAGGGAAATGAAGGGGATGAATCATTCGATTTTTCCATGTTGATCCCCCAATTCCTGGCCAATGGGATGAAATACCACGATAAAAATGGTGAGGATATCACATCCAAGCTAGCCAATCCGGGAGGATTTGTCCTGGTGGATGCCGTTTACGGAAAACCTTACGATGAACTAAAGGCCAATCCAGAATACTGGCCAGCCACCTACCAATCTCCAGCTTACCCAAACATTTATGCTGCTGGAATTGCCTTTGCTCCGCCTGGACCCATCAGCCGACCCCAGGCGACACCCAATGGAACCCCTATGGCTCCAGCTCCCCCTCGCACCGGTATGGTCTCAGGTGTTATTGGTCGTCTGGTAGCCAAGAACATCATCGATAATGTTAAAGGTCATGAAGCAAGTCATTCAGAACGGATGACTGAAATGTATGCAGCCTGTATCGCCTCCATGGGTGATTCGATCTGGGACGGGTCAGCTGCAGTGATCATTGCCCATCCAATAGTCCCCGACTGGAAAAAGTATCCCATCAGTGGTCGGGACATGTTTGTTTCCAATATGGAGATGGGCTTGTCTGGCGCCTGGATGAAGCGTATGATTCACACAACCTTTAGTCACAAATTGCGCGGCCGTTTTGGCTGGTCGTTGATCCCTGAATAGGAGCCCGAAATGTCAATTACAAAAATGCAACGCTTCCTGATGAACAATAAATTGTTTCAGTTATATCGCTTTATTGTGCTCAATTTGAAAATACTCAAAGGTGTGAATCACGCGAAGCGATCCTGAAATGTTCGACAACGCTCGGTTAGAGAAAGTGCCAAATTAGACTTGTTTTGACAATTAAAAGTGATAAATGAAGTCATGAATATGCTTGTCGTATCAACCTGATGGGATAATATCTACCATGAATTACTTACTAAGAATGCTACTGACTGCAGGTCTGCTACTTGTCTTTGTGATGGGCTGTAGTGATATGGGTGAACCTGAAATATTCTATCCCCGGATTGTGATTGAATCGGACACTGTGGATTTTTCGATCAGCACCATTGGAAGTGTGCAAAATCGGAATATTCACATCATTAATAGTGGTGAAGTCGACCTTCAAGGCAATCTCACTCTGGTACAGGATAGTTCCAGCTTCATGCTGGACCCCGAAGGTGACTTCTTGGTCCTGGCCGATGACACCTTATCTACGGAGATTTCATTCTTGCCTCACTCAGAATTTAGTTATTCTGGTTTGATAATGGTGACGAGTAATGATCCAGCCCATCCGAATTTGAGTGTAAATCTCATGGGTGTGGGAACTGCTATTCCAGTACCGGTTCTCTCGCTGGGCAGCAATCAAATTAATTTTGGGGTTATTAATACCGGTGATAGTGCACAGCAGCAGATTACCCTCTCCAGCACGGGAAACGACACTCTGGTCATAACATCCATAGATTTTGAGCTAAGTGTGTACCAGCAAGATGCCACTTTACCACTAGAATTGATACCCGGTGCTTTTCAGACTGTAACCTTGAGCTTTCAACCGGCTGTAGCTGGTAGCTATGATGGTACCATGACCATCCACTCAAATGGTACATCGACCCCGGATATTGTTAATCTTTCCGGGTCTGCTGAAGATCTAGTCAGTTACAGCCTAGCCGTTCAGCCAGTATGGAATGCCAGCTGCACTGGCTGCCACGGAACCAGTGCTGGTTTGAATCTGAGCTCCTACAGTCAGCTTATGGATGGCTCTTCCAACGGTCAGGTTGTTATTCCAGGTGATGGAGCAAACAGTGTCATAATCAAACGCCTAAATGGTGTAGGGGGGCTCATGCCTATGAATGCTACTGCTCTCCCGGCAGCAACTATTGCTGAAATTGAGAGATGGATAGATCAGGGAGCATTGAACAATTGAAAAAGATAATTGCAATTTTGATTACTATCCTCTCAACGGGTAGCCTGGTAGCTGTCCCGCGTTTTGCGCTCATGGAAGATGTGAGTTGTGGTGTTTGCCATTCCTATGGTGGAGGTGGTGCAGGTCGAACTTCCTACGGCAAAGACTATGTTCGTGAAACGCTGGTTATGAAGGATATGGCCTTGCCCTGGCTTAAAGAGGAAAGTGAGTTTCCAATTTATGTGGGACTGGATACACGTTACCAGATGATCGCTGAATCGGATAAAGATTTGAGAAAATTTCCAATGCAGTTGGCCCTTTATGCAAGCGCTGAATTTGGCAATCTGGTTTCTCACGCAGAAGTAGTGAGAATCTCAGATGAATTCCGGTTCTCAGGGGGCATCCGCTATGAAGGCTTGCCATTGGAGAGTTGGGTCTCCTTATCGAAAGCAATGCCTGTTTTGGGGTGGCGCATTGATGATCATAGTGTTTTCACTCGTGGCGGAAATCTGACCAAGGTGGGATTGGATCGTGAGGGCATGCCCTATACACCTTTTCTAAAGTCGCCAGTTTTGTTTGAATTAGGGACCACTCCGATAATGGGACTGGAAGTATCAGTTATGGCTGGTTCGCCCTTTATAGCTCCAGATACAGAAACAGATGTTTCGGTGTTTAGTGCTCTGAAGGTCAATTACATGTATTCAGGCGATCGATTTATTGCCCATGCTGGTCTGGCTATTATGGATGAGAATGAGCTGTTTGCCGGAACAGTGGCCAGTTGGGGTATTTCCAGCGGTAAGCTGGTCTGGTTGGGCGAAATCTCTGAGATGGATGGGTGGCCAAGAATGGACATCTCTAATATTGCAGTGCTCCACCAACTGAGTTATCGAGTCGTTCCAGGGGTCGATATTGTGGGTAGGTATGAATTTTTTGATCCAGAATCTGAAACCTTGAATGGAGCCATTCAACGTAACACCCTGGGGCTGGAGCTTTTCCCCATTCCTGGTATTGAGGTGAAACTGAGTTATCGACAGAGTCAGTTGGACC
>JAERTH010000138.1 GCA_016844955.1 Fidelibacterota bacterium
CAGGTGAGTAACATTGGCTGGCAGGAAGGAACCGTGTTTATACACGATTGCCAACCCCAGGTAATCATGATTTGAGTAAATAACATCGTATTGATCAAGCCCATCTACCACATCATCAAAACTGGAACGTTCATCAATCTCCTGAATGCAGTAGAAATCAGCATTTAAAGAGTCCATGATGAGCTGTACTCGTTCCACGCTACGGTTCGATTTTTGAGGGAAGTATTTGAGATTCCAGGTAATGATACTCACAGAGGCATCATCGTCAATGGATGGAATCTGTCCGTCGGGCAAATTCGATGCTACCGGTTCAGCACAACTCATAAGCAAAGTGAGAACCAGCAGAGATAGCGGAATGAGTCTAATGCTCATGAGAATTAAAGAACTTCTTAATGTGACATATTGAGTTGCATCAGCACTGGGCGATGATCTGAAATGATGGCCTCATAATTTTCAAAAGTGCCCAACCATGCCTCTACAGGCAATGTCTGAATGGTGCTCCCATTCTCGAATTCATCAAAAAAACCTTTACCAATGAGAATGTGGTCCAGAAAGCTGGGCCAGCTTGGGTAGGAGGCCTGCTCTACATCACCAGCAATACTGCTTGTAGCAAAATGAAAATTCTCAGTATCATCCAGGAATGAGCCAAAACTCTGAACGATACCAACATCATCCAGTTGATCATTCCAGTCACCCAGAACAATTATATTGTCCTCTCCCCACTCCATACCAATAGTGAGGTACTCATGTAACTCATCAACGGATTTTTTACGACGTTCAAGACCATTTCCACAACATTTCAGGTGGATATCGAGCACCGAAACCGGCTCGGCCTGATCCCCATGATGCCAGATGAAATCAGCTCTCAGGGGTGGGCGTCCAGCAAAATTGTAGTCTGCATCCGAAAAGGGTTCTTCACGTCCAACAAAGGTCAGTACACCCTTCTTATAGATGATGGCCTGGTCAAAAAAGGATGACTGCCGGGTAACTTGAAAATCATAAGCAGGAAGCAATTCCATCATTTCAGCAAATTTCTGAAGGCTACCGATTTCCTGAACCGCATAGATATCCGCATTGATTTTCTGCATGATTTCAGCAACTGCAGTGATAGTACTGTCATTGGCCTTGGGAAACCATTCCATATTCCAGGTTGCTACTTCCAGATGGTCATCTTTTCCATAGTTGGGAACATCAAACTCCCACCAATCCAATTCAAGGGAGGCAACTGCTTGAGCGTTCAACGCCTGTGGCACTGAGAAATCTCGCTTTTGGGGTTGACTGCGTTTTGCTTCCAGTCGTGATAGTTTTTTGGCCAGCTTACGATTGGGTTTTACATCATCTGTACTCAGCGTAAGTAATACGCCGCGGGAAAATGGCTGTTTATAACCTGCCAGGGTGCCGCTCTCACGATGAACATATAAAATGATATGACCAATATTGCTGGCTCCACCGTATCCTTGAATCACCATAGTGTGAGTTTGGGGATCTTCCCACGGGGTATTGTATCCTGCATTGGTACCACCAGACACGATGAGATCAACACCATCAACCAGGTGGGCCATTTCCAGATTGGTAATGACACGCTCGGTTACATCGCTCTCATCTTCATAAGTGTCGATAAATTCTGCAAATTCATTTTCACGTTGATAGGGAACACCCAGGTGGAAAAGTCCCAGGATGCAATTTACACCTTGCTCACGAAGTATTTTGACCTGTTCTCTGACAATGGGCATCTCATTGTCAAACTGGACACCTTCAGTTTGTTCTGGTAAAAGTTTGTTGGGCGTATTGGTGGTGGTGAGACCAACAATTCCAATTTTGACGCCCTGTAAATCTTTAACAAGATTATCCTGGGGATCATAGCTACTGGCAGAAATGTTGGCGCTAAGCAGAGGAAATTCCGCCCGGGCATCCAGATCGGCAATATTGTCAATCCCGAACAAAAATTCCTGGAGACCAATTGCAGATGCATCATAACCCATCTGGTTCATCCAGTCGATCATGACCCGACCGGAATCGGCCATTCCCAGGGGTGTACCTTGAAAGATGTTACCACCATCCAGCAGGAGGACCTCAGCACCCTCTCTACGGGCTTCTTTGCGGATTTCATTGGCATAGGTCAGCATACCTGCCCCACCGCCCAGATCAGGCGGAAATTCAGGATTCATGAACCAGGCCTTGGATGGAGCAATTCCACCATGAAGGTCATTGGTAAACAACAGGTGAATTTTCAAGTACTCGGGAGATTCAAATTTCTTGTTAAAGGTAGCAGTCTGGGAATTTCCAACAGCAAACAGACCCAGGATCAGGCATATCGATATTAAGGTTTGTGTATACTGCTTCACTTGGAGTAACTCACGCTGATGGAATATAATGTCTGGGTTTCCCGGATATTTTCCGTTGGATTAGCGGTCAGCTCTGAAGGTGCAAAAATATCAATAAAACTATATTGCGTGGAATAGAGTTGAACGGCAACGTCAAACTGTAACGGTCCACTCACCCAACCGGATCCTGCACTGAAACGGCTCTTGGCCAATTCACCTGCCAGGGGGGATTCGGCATAAGAGAACCCTGCCCGGAATGGTACCTTTTCACTCACCCAATGCTCAAGGCCACCGCTAATGGTGAATACTTCCTGCATTGGAAAGTCAAAAACTTCGATTTCCCCACCCAGAGTATCACTATAAGTCACATCATAAGAGCTCCAGTCCTGATAGGCCAGGGAGACATATACTGAAGTTGGTAGTGGATTCGAGGGTTTCATTCTCAACCCAAGTTCCATACGTGCGGGTAAATCAATGCTTACGGTTAGTGTATCAGAAGTCCAGCCTATCTGGGGGAGATCTTCAGTTGCTACATACAGGGGTAGCGCTCCCGCACGGGTTGATTCCAGGGCATATCCAGCCTGATAGCTGGCACTCAAACGCCAATGCATACCCAGATCCTTAATAAGGCCAAGGTTGAGTAGAGTCGGCGTGTTATCAAGCTCCCATTCCTCACTTTTGAGTAAGCTTGCCACTGCCGCCAGAGGGGCAGTATCGGCACTATCGATAACTGAAACACCAAATTGATTTTCTAATCCAATTCCATGCAGTACTCGCAGCCCCAGACCCACTGACCAGGATCCAAAAGATGATCCCAGACTGGTACCAGTCGCCTGTATCACACCCTGTTGTTCTATATGGTGATAACCAATGAGTGGATCACGATTGATGTTTGGTGAGAATAAGCTGCCTCTGATTTCCTCTTTGAAAAAGAAGGCTGATGTATGCAATGGCATGGTGGCCACAGCCAGACCCAATTTGCCTACATTCATACTGGCCCCACCGGAGAAGACATTCTGCCCGCCCCTGGAAACCACATAAATATTATCAGTTACTCGATCTCCAAACTGATCAATGGCGGGATAGGACCGGTTTTCATTGATACTGATCAGGGAGGATGCGCCTGAGAACCGTAGCCCCTTTGCTTCCCCTAGATTTGCAGGATTGCTAAAAGCATTGAAGACAGT
>JAERTH010000139.1 GCA_016844955.1 Fidelibacterota bacterium
ATCATCACTGCTATTGATCTTCAACTCCTCATCGACAACTTCCTCACCCTGGCACACCTGGATGCCTGTTCCGCGCATGAACGTCCAGTGGCAGACCATCTTCTTGCCTACGCAAAATCGCGGGATCTTGACGGCATTGAAGATGAGGCTGGCTGGTACAATGGTACCGAGTCTGGCAATATCATCATCACCTATGGAGATGGCGGAAATACGCTATTCTTATCGCATATGGACACTGCCAGATCCACCAAAAATTTGAAGCCTGTTCTGCTGGAGGACCGTATCACTTCAGACGGCCAAACCGTTCTGGGAGTGGATAATAGACTGGGCATAACCTGCCTGTTGAGTGCCTTGGATATAATTTTGAAAGAGCAACTCACCTGTCCTGGATTTACCCTGGCTTTCACCATTTGCGAGGAAACCACGCTTGCGGGCTCCAGTTTTCTTAAGACTTCACCAGCTATAAAGAAGGCTTTTGCCTTTGACTCCAGTGAGAGACCAGGCGTGTTTATATACAAAGCCACAGGGGCTAAGAACTTTGACATTCAAATAAAGGGTAAGGCAGCGCATTCGGGGCTTGCACCAGAGGATGGTATCAACGCGCTGCAACTCGCTGCCAGGGCTGTAGCTGGATTGCCATTAGGCAGAGTCAATGGGGATTCTACCATGAACATTGGTCCCTTTAGCTCCAAATCAGCAACAAATGTGGTTCCTTCTGCAGTCAATTTGACTGGAGAAATTCGATCGTCCACAACCACACGTGTGGAGGAACTCGAAGTGTTCATAAAAGAACATTTCGATGCAACATTGGCAGGTACAGGCGCTGGTTACACATATACCTCGGACTGGGAGTTCCCTCCGTATGGGATTAAAAATGATGCAGCAATCTGGCAACGATTAGAACGGTGTATTCGGGCAGCAGGATTGGAGCCCATGGGACAGACATCCCTGGGTGGTAGTGATGCCAACGTGCTCAACAATAAGGGGCTGCCAACCCTTAATCTTGGTATTGGCGCCCAAAATCCACATTCAAATGATGAATTCGTACTCTATGATGATCTCATCAATACCACAAAAATCGCATTGGAACTCATGAAAAATGCATATTAGAGCCTTCATTCTGATATTCCCCCTGGTCCTCCTATCCTGTAATGACGGTACTCCCGCAATCGAAAACAAGGGTCACTTGATGATCATTGGTGGTGGCCAGCGGACACAAGAAATCATGCAGCGAACTGTTGAATTGGCTGGAGGTGTGGAATCTCGATTTCTCATCATCCCCCAGGCCAGCAGTGAGCCTCTGGAAACGGCTCTCTATCAGCAAAAAGATATTCTGAGTTATGGAGCTGGTGAAGTCAGCTTTCTTATGCTGGACAGTGCCAATGTTGATTCTCTGGCTCATATTCAATCAGTACGCAATGCCACGGCCATATTCTTCTCTGGTGGAGATCAAAGTCGACTCACCCGTCTTCTGCTTGAAACACAACTACTTGAGGAAATCAACACACTATACAGAGAGGGTGGGTTGATCAGCGGAACCAGTGCTGGTGCTGCCATCCAGAGTGAATTGATGATAACGGGTGAAGAGTTCCTGAATACGGATGAAGATCGTCCGTTTAACACAATAGCACCGAATAACATTGAAACCGTCCAGGGCTTTGGGTTCGTAACAGAGGCCATCATCGATCAACACCATATCAAACGGCGCAGGAATAACAGGGTTCTTAGTGCAGTTTTAGAGAATCCTGAATTACTGGGAATTGGTATTGATGAGAGTACGGCCATCCTGGTTAACCCCGAGCGGTCCTTTGAGGTCATTGGCGATGCGACCGTCATCATCTATGATGCCCGTCATGCTCAAAATATCAGGATGGACAGGGAAAACAATTTTGCAGCTGATCAAATCAGCGTACACTTACTCATGCATGGCGACCTCTTTAGCCTGATCACAGGAAAACGCATACTTTGAACACAAGTATGAAAAAAAGATCTCCAGACACCTTTGTCATCCTTTTTTCCATCCTGATATTGATTGCAGGTTTGACCTGGATCATTCCGGGTGGAAGCTTTGATACTGAGGTTGCAAATGGACGAACGGTGGTGGTTCCCGGCACTTTCCATGAAATCGACAATGATCCTCAGGGATTTGGTGCAGTACTCATGGCCCCCATCCGGGGTTTTGTCGATGCAGCACTCATCATTGGCTTTGTGCTTCTAGTAGGTGGGGTTTTTGGCATTCTCCAGCGTACTGGTGCCGTCACCGCTGGGATATCAACACTGGCCAGAGCCCATGAGCGATCCTGGTTTGTTCGAGCTCTCATCATTCCTCTCTTCATGACCATATTCTCTCTGGCGGGAGCAGTTTTTGGAATGAGTGAGGAAATAATCCCCTTCATCATCATTTTTATACCACTTGCATTGAAAATTGGCTACGACAGTATGGTGGGCGTGGCCATTCCATTCCTGGGAGCAGGCGTGGGCTTCGCAGGGGCATTTTTGAACCCCTTTACCGTTGGTATTGCACAGGGAATTGCAGAAGTGCCTCTCTTCTCGGGATTAGGTTATCGGTTCCT
>JAERTH010000140.1 GCA_016844955.1 Fidelibacterota bacterium
CCAATGCTGGATTAGCTTGAGGAGAATGGGCTAATTGCGGTGGGATCCATCATCTGAAAGCTTTGAGGAAAGATCCAGCAGGCGCTCCTGCTCTGCAGTGGTAAGCTGTTCGTAGCCTACTCTATTTATTTTATCCAGAAGCGCATCCATTTCCCTGCGTAACTCTGCATCATTTTTTACACGATGCCAGCCACCATTGGTCTGCTGAGCTCGCTGTGCCCGACGCTGAACCGGGTCATCATTTTTTACAATCTTGATTTTGTTAAGCTTTTGCAACCACTGTTTCCAGGGAATGTTCAAACCGCGATAGCGGCCATTCCGCTTCAAATAAATCCAACCAACCACCAGTCCACCCAGATGGGTGATGTGACTAATGCCATCTCCATTGCCCACAGAAACGAAAGTCATAAAACCCATGATAAGCATAAGATATTTCACCTTGATGGGCATAATCATGTAGACCAGCACCTTGCGGTCAGGATAAGTAAAGGCATAGGCCAGAAGAATGGCGTAGACAGCCCCACTGGCTCCAATAATGGAGGGGATATGCCCGCGATACCCTGAGAGCACACCCACAAAATATGGCACCAGTGAAAAGACACCGGCTCCGGCACCAGTCAACACATAAAACTTCAGGAATTCTTTGCGCCCCCATAGGATTTCAAGCTCCGAGCCAAACATCCACAACATGAGCATATTCATTCCGATATGCCAGATGCCACCATGGAGAAACATATAGGAAAATGGCTGCCATATTCGCAGACCAAAGATCACATCATGGGGATTCAGGCCAAACCAGGCCGCCCAGACACCCATTCCGCTGATTTGCGTCAGTACAAAAACGATAGCGTTAGCAATCAGGAGTTGTTTAACACCATCGCCCATTCGGCTGGGGCCAAATCGCATGGAGGGTCTGCCTTGTTGGAAATTCCACTGATTCATGTATTGAGTATAAGAATTATATGGCGATTTGAAAGACTGGGATGTGATTGTTAGGGAAATGAAATTTGCATCAACATGAGGATTCCCAGGCTAAGAAATGAGATGGTGATTTATAGAGAATGGAAACCTGAAACTCGGAACTTGGAAGTATTGCCCCTGGAGGCGCTTACCCCTTTTTGCCACGGATGATCACTGCTAACACAGATTCTGATTCGAGTGCCGCATTTTGTTTTTTGTTCACACAAATGACACGATGGATATCTGTGTTGATCCAGGGCGGTTGTGAGGCGTTCTGATCAAAGTGAAATTTGAAACTTGAAATTCGGAGAATACCAATCAAAAAACGCCCCATCCCCTAACTCCTAAATCCCAATTACAACCTACTCACCCACTCCATGAGCTGGGCTGTGAGAAAGCCAAAATAGAGACCTAAAATGTTTCCGAGAACACCCATTAATAATCCCACGGGTGCCATTCCTTTTTGATAGACGGATGCAACTATTGGTGCGCTTACCACTCCGCCAATATTGGCTTGTGAGCTGGTAGCAATGAGAAACATAGGTGCTTTCAGCAGGCGACCGACGCTGAAGAGGATTGTGGCATGTACTGATATCCAGACAACACCTACAGCCAGAAATAGTGGCGCTTCAGTGATGGCTCGTAAATCTGCTTTGGCTCCAATTGTGGCTAGGAGTAGATAGAGAAACAAATTACCAACATGGGAAGCCCCCTGCTTTTCCAGCTTTGCCACTGGTGTAAAGGACAACCCCAATCCCAAAAGTGACACCAGGATAACCGTCCACCCAAAGCTTGTGACAACCTTCCCCAGATCAGGTAGCATCTTGCCCACTTCCAGGCATACAAAACCCAGCCCCAATCCAAGCACAAGGATGAATACGAGAGAGGGAAAGGTTAATGGTTCTGGTTTTTTGTTATCTGATGTGGCTAAATGTTCTGTTAGAGAATCTACTGGAGAGTTGGTAACACGGTTCCATTTGTCCAGTCTGGACTGAAATGCAGAGATGAAAATCACAATACCCATCCAGCCATAGCCCACTATGGTATCTACAATGATCATGACTCCAAATAATTCATCACGCACACCTATTGATGTACCAATGGCCACCATGTTTGTACTACCGCCGATCCAGCTTCCAGACAGAGCGCCCATTCCCTGCCAGGCATCTGCAGGTAACCATGCTCCAAAAATCGCAATACTGATGACACCACCTAGCACGATTCCCAGGGTACCGGCCAACATGGTTCCTATAGCCTTGGGTCCTAGCTTGGCAATGGCTCTCACATCTGCAGACAGCAGCAGCATAATCAGGGCCGCTGGCAGGAGGTAGGTTTTTACCCAGCCATAAAGATCAGATTGTTCTGGTGTAATGCCCAGGGTCGTGGAAATCATGGGTAGGAAATAGACCCAGATTACCGGGGGTATGATGTCGAATACTTTTTTAGCCCAGTTTTGCTCCTTCACATAGTAAATCAGGCCAATCAGGGAGACGAGATATACGAGTACAGCTGTTGGATCTTGAATAAGTGGCATTTAGAGTGTTTCCTTTATTTAACTGCAGAGAACAGTGAGCTTTTAATTGGTCCTATAGCTTCTTACTTCTTACTTCTTACTTCTTACTTCCAAAATCTCCCGAATCTCTTCATCTGTCATTGTAAATTCACGAGCTTCTTTACCGAGATGTCTCCACACCAGCGGCAAACCAAGTACCAAGAGCACTAATACCAGGTAGAAGGCTAGTGGTTGCATAAAAAACAAACCAGAGATGCCAATTACTCCTGCAACCACAGTGGTGATTTTTCCATCGCGATCCATCACACGTCGGCGCTCAGTCAGTGCTTCTTGAAGCTTATTGACATCGGTTAAACGTCTTTGTGTTTCATTCAATTGACCCAGGATTGGGTGGTTGTCTATTCCACTCATTTATTCTTCCTCTTCTTCAAAGTAAACTTGGGTGTACTTGTTGGAAAAGTACATCTGGTGAACTTTAAAATTTTTAAGGTTGGGCTGAAATACTGTATAAGAAGTAGGGTACCACATAAAGGCATAGGGTGCTTCTTCGACGATAGTACTGTCAATCTCCATGGCCAAAACTTTCCGCTCTTCAGCATCCATGCTTTGCTGCAGTTCCGCAATTTTTTGGTCAACAACAGAGTTATCATATCGATTTCGCCGAGCTGCGTTTTTAGATTGGAATAATGGTGCGACGAAGTTTTCTGCATCGGCGTAATCTGCCCACCAATTGCCCCAATAGGCATCTGTCTGGCCCTGACGCATGGCATCGCGCATCATATTCCAGTCATTTCGAACCAGGTTTACCTTAAATCCTGCTTCAGATAAGTAGTGTTGAATGGCTTCAATTGTTTGGGATACTGCAGCACCAGGATCTACCCATAAATCAAATTCGCAGCCCTCTGGATATCCAGCCTCCTCCAGAAGTCGTCGTGCTTCAGCCGGGTTGTACGGAATGTGCACCCTGGTACTATCATAACCAGCCAAACCAGGTGGTATCGGGCCATGGGCCAGTGTTGCACTATTGTGCAGTATGCGATGGATAATCTTTTCCCTGTCGACAGCCAGGGTTATAGCTTGTCGTACTCTTTTGTCTGTGAAAGGGGGTCTCTCCACATTCATGGCGAGATAGTAAATACCCAGCTCGTCAACTTTTTCTATATATGGTTTCCAGGTTGAACTATGGGTCCAATATTTAAACTCTGAGTTTGGTACAACCATTACATCCAGGTTGCCTGCTTCAAACTCTATCGCCTGACTAAGTATTTCAGGGATGTTGTTCAAAATAAGTCCATCTAGTTTTGCTGGTCCATTGAAGTAGTTTGGGTTTTTCTTAAAACTCACCTTGCGGTCTGCCTGCCATTCAGTAAAGATCCAAGGACCTGTACCCATGGGTTTATCCTTTAGATCTACTTGAACAGGGTCATCGGTCTTGAAGGGTACAATGGCTGTTGCGGGGACTGCCAGAAACCCCAGGAAAGGAGCAAAGGGGGTGGTGAGCGTCAACTCAATATCAGCAGGACTTAATATCCTTATACCGCTTATACTATCTGCTTTTCCCTGCATATAATCTCTTGCTCCAAGAATTGGATCCAATAACCAGGTCATGGAGCTCCGGGTTGCTGGATTCAAAGTGCGCTGGAAAGAATACTTCACATCTTGCGAGGTAAGCCGGGTGCTATCCCAAAATGTCACATCATCCCTCAGGTGAAATGTGTAGACCAGACCGTCATTTGAAATATCCCAGGACTTTGCAATGCCAGGCAGTAAATCATTCCCGACCCCGAACTGAACCAGGTTGTCATACATTAAAGATGAAATAATGCCTGTAGTTATATCATTGGACATGGCGGGGTCTAATGTTTTAGGTTCCGTAAGAATAATTAAGTTTAAATAATTTTTGTGAGGGTCTTCAGGGCAGCAGGTGTTAAAACTAACCAAGATCACAAGCAGCCCCATAAGCATGGATATTCTACCTGGATTGCCAAGGATAGAATCCGTGGCTTGTTTGTGACTAAAATTTCTTGATACCCAGCCCATCATATTCCCCATGATTTTTCCATTGTTTCAAGATAGAATGAATCTGCCCGAGAAAAAAAAGAATGTTCGGCCTTAAAAAAATACTTGCCTGACCGACTGGCCGGTCATAAGTTCGTACCACAACAACCTAGGAGGTTTAAAATATCATGACTCCCCTGCAAAAAGACCCAGCCAAAGCAGAAGCCATTGTACGGTCAGCGATACACATTTTTGCCAGAGATGGTGTAGAAAAAGGTAAGATTGCTGATATTGCCAAAGACGCCGGTATCGGCAAAGGTACTGTTTATGAATACTTTAATAGCAAAGATGAGATTTTTCATGCCATCGTAGACTCCCTCATGGGTGACCTTGTGGACGCTTCTGAAAAACTGTATTCCATGGACCTAAGTCCCTATGATAAGCTACGCACATTCATGCGCATGAATACAGAGATCATTTTTGAAATGGAAGACGCCATGCTCATCATGACCGAAATCTGGGCCCAGGGTGCCAGAGCCATTAAACGTGGCGAGCATGAAGCATCACCCTTGTTTTTGAGCTACGGAACCATGAAAGAGCTGGTAATTAACATTCTCAAGGCCGGCGTTATGGCCCATGAATTCCGCGAGATGAACTATGATGGTGTCGCTACCCTGGCACTGGCCTTTATTGACGGTTTTGTCTGGCAATTCATGCTCAACAATGACCGTACTGCTTTTGATCGTGCACTAGTCGAAGGTATTCAGAGTTTTATGAAAGGATTGGAACCATGAGATTAAAGAATCCTTTATTACTTCTGCTCCTTACCAGCACCCTTTGCGCACAATCAGATTTGGCCCATACCATTATGGTTGCTGTAACTGATATCATGTCACCGGTTAACATGTATAACGTAGGTACTCAAACCATAACCACATCGTCAGGCAAAGAGCGCACCTTCGAAATGGAAAGCTGGTCAGCCAATAAAGGTGAAAAATCACTCACTCGATATACCAAGCCGGCCGCTATTCGTGGCCAGGCTTTCCTGATGCTGAATAATGCCGATGATATCTGGACCTACTTTCCACGGACAAAAAGGGTTCGCAAGCTGGCCTCCCACGCCAAGAAACAAAAGGTACAGGGTTCCGATTTTACCTATGAAGACATGGGTGGCGGAGACACCTTCCTGACTCAATTTAAATCTTCATATGTGGGCAAGGAAGAACGCGAAGGTGTGTCCTGTCATAAGATTGAACTTACTGGTATCCCCTCAGAAGACCCGCCTTATCCAAAAATGACCCTATGGGCTCGTGATAGTGACTACTTTCCCATATCCATTGACTACTATAACGATAAGGGTCAAAACCATAAATCACTTACCCTGAGTGATATCCAGACAATTGAGAATTTCCCCACCGCCATGACCATGGTTATGACCAACCATCTTGAACGATCCTCCACCCTGATGAAAACAGTTGAAGCCACCTACGCCTGGGAACCACCAAAGGGCTTCTTTACTGAAAGGAATTTGAAAAAATGAAACGCCTGGTGCTGTTACTCATAGCGCCCATGGTATTGTGGGCACAGCCCGAGTTCTTTGGCTATTTTGAGTCTGAAGCGGATATCATGCAATTGGGTGGCCAGCGCTACTCCTTCGGTTACAACAAACTCCGCCTGGATGTGGAAGCTCGTCCAAGTGACAATATTCTGATCGGTGCAAACCTCACAGCCCAATCCTACAGGGGAAGAACCACATGGAACCTCTTTGATTTCTTGCCTGAGCATGCCTGGTTGACCTCACCATATTTTGATCCTGCTTCTAGCTCAATTTCCGAAGCACCCGAAATACCCTTCTCTCTGCAAGACACCCTGTTTCTCAACAATATGTACCTTAAGTTGAGTCTGGGACTGCTCGACTTAACATTGGGCCGACAGCAAATTTCTCCAGGGGTTGGATATGCCTGGAATCCCACTGATATCTTCAACACCAAAACACTGATGGATCCCAGCTATGAGCAGCCGGGGGTTTCTGCTATTCGTATGGAATTACCATTAAGAGACAGACTTACCCTTAGCGCCATATTTCAACCCAAAGAAGATAGTTATCACAGCACCGAACAATTTGGCGTCAAAACAGGCCTGGGTAGTTTTGATTTTGAATTCACAGTGGCAGAATATCTCGCGGCTGATTTTTCCCCACAAAGTATGGGGGCTCTGAAGTCACAAAAAGCGCTGGTTGGCGGCAGTATCATCGGTGAAATCATGGAGTGGGGAGTCTGGTTTGAAGGAGCACAATTTACCCATGTCTACAATGATGATTATAATGAGACAGTACTTGGGGTAGACCATACTTTTGATAACTCGGTTTATGTGCTCTTCGAATATTTGCATAATGAGTCAGGCGTTACAGACAAGGCCGGCCTTACCTTTTTTGATTACGTATATGCCCTTGAAGGCTCCAAACATAGCCTCATGCAAGACTATACATTTCTCTACCTCATGCATCCTACATTTGACTATGTATCCTTAAGTGCCCTTGCCATCACAAATTTTAACGACAACAGCGGTACCTTTGCACCCCAACTGGACTGGAATGCTTTCGAGGATACAAACATCTCCATACAGGGAAGCTTATTCTGGGGGGAAGACGACACAGAATTTGGACTCCAGGACTGGGGCGTGCGCCTACGCCTGCGGAGTGACTTTTAGTGCGAATGAGAAGTAGGCACTGATGATAGGTTTACTTCATAGACACGAATATCACCAATTCGCAGGAAACGACACAAGTAGCGCTCGATACCAGGCTCTTTACAATTCATGCCTCCGTTTTCATTCATTATGTTTGTGTAATTCGTGTCCAAAAAAAATTAACCCCCTAATTTAATCCAACCTTTTGCTAAGAAAGGATTTGAAATGCGAGAACAATTAATCAAAAAGCTGGCCGATCTGGCTGTCAACAAAAGCAAGCTCATGCTTCTGGTGCTTGGAGTAGTCACTATTGTAATGATAGTGCTTTCAAGTGGGATG
>JAERTH010000141.1 GCA_016844955.1 Fidelibacterota bacterium
CCACTAATTATTTGGGCCCGGAAGTAGAAATTTAAAGTGGTAATTTGAATGCATTTTGATGTGCAATTCAAATCCAGTGATTCAGTCTCTCACCCAATGCATTAGCGCATTAAGAAACCAAAAACAACTACAATGAAGAAATTTATTTTATTGGCTATGGTTATCGGACTTTTCGTCACCGCCATCAATTGGGCTGTGAGTGATTCTTCTGATACCGAGCGCGAAAGACGGGCAAAACTGGATACCCGTGTAGATAACAACAAATACTGGATAGAAATGGCCGAGCAGGGACTTACCGTTTTAAATCCGGTGGTTGATGTGCCCAAAGCTACTTTTACAGGTTCCACCATTAACACAGCTATGGTGGCCACGGTGAACTCACCGGATGTGGCTGTATCCAGCAATTCAACTCAAAGCGAAAACTCCATTATTGTTGACCCCAACAACTATCAAACCTCACTGAACTCAAATAATTCAGGAGGACCTAGTGGAACACCCATTTATGGTTCCAATGATTTATACTCTTTCGATGGTGGGGAAACCTATGATGGTGAAAACACAGGAGCTGGTGGAAACAACAGTGGTGACCCTGCTGCCTGTATTGGTACCGATGGCCGTTGGTATGTGGGTTATATAAAAAACAGTGGACAAGGTGTCGCACATTCCGATGACCAGGGACAAACCTGGACACATGTGCAGGTGGCCCCAAATCCGGGATCACTGGCAGACAAAAATCACCTGTGGTTGGATCGTAAAATAGGTAGTCCTTACGAGAACTATCTGTATGACGCCTGGACAGATTTTGGAGGCTCGGCTGACAATAAAATTGTATTAAAGTATTCTGCTGACAGGGGAGAAACCTGGTCTGCCAAAAAGGTCATATCTACCAATGTATTTGCCGGCAGCCATAGCCAGGGAGTTAATGTGCATACCGGGCCTAATGGTGAGGTGTATGCAGTATGGGGAATATATGATGGCTGGCCACAGGATGAAAAAGCCCTGGGTTTTGCCAAATCCTATGATGGTGGAGAGACATGGACCGATGCCGTAAGAATAATTGATGACATCAGAGGGATACGAAATTCAGGAGTGCCACAGAATATGCGTGTAGCCACTTTTCCTGTGATGGCTGTGGATATCAGTACTGGTTCCAATGAAGGTAATATTTATGTGGTTTGGACCAATATTGGTGAACCTGGCGTGAATACCGGAAACGACCGCGACATTTATATGATCAAGTCGGAAGATGAAGGTGAAACCTGGTCTGACCCCATCCGTGTGAATCAAGACCCCATCGGTCAGTGTAAGGCACATTATATGCCATGGATTACCTGCGACCCATCCAATGGTACCCTGAGCGTGGTATTCTATGACAACAGAAATACAAACCCCAACCAGGCTGCAGCCTGGGCCGCTATTTCCAATACAGCTGGCGACACCTGGGAAGACTTTAAAGTGAGTGATGTGTCTTTTACGCCATCACCCATACCCGGACTGGCCAGTGGATATTTTGGAGATTATCTGGGCATCACCGCTCTTGATGGTTTGGTGTATCCTTGCTGGACCGATAACCGCAGTGGCAATGCCATGACCTATGTTTCTGTGTTTGAAACCATCGACGTGGTGGCACCCTTCGCATTGACTGCCGCCACCGATCAGGAAACAGGTGAATGTGTATTGGATTGGAGTTTCAGTGGTACCAATGGTTTTGAGAACTTTAATATTTATCGAAACGAAGAACTGATTGCTACAACAACAGATGAAAATTATACAGATCAATTGACCGAATATGGATATTATACTTACGAAGTAACTGCAATGTATACTGGAAATACTGAGTCGGGAGCAGCCAGCGATGACACCCAGTATGGTACAGCAACCATAGAAATATCACCGCTTGCCTATACTGCGGTTTTATATCCGGGAGAGATGGAGGTTCAACAAATGAAAATAAAGAATATTGGTGTTCTTGATCTGGACTTTTCATTGTCACCCTTCTTCGGCAAGCAGGGACAACCTACCTATGAGGAAGCAAGAGGTGGTGGTGATGAATATATTCATGCAATCAAAATCGCAGACTTAAGCAACCACTCTGCATCTGATTATTATTCAGATTTTACCTCCCTGCATGCCAGTGTTCAAAGCGGACAGTCCTATGCTGTAGAAGTCCAAGCAAAAAACCCATATAAGGGTGACCAATGTAAGCTGTGGATCGATTGGAATAACAATGGTGTATTTGATGAGGATGCTGTTCAGTTGAGTGATCATGAAAGCTTTGGATTGTTTAAAGGAAGCATTGATGTGCCCAAAGGCGCTCACCAGGGGATAAGCCGTTTGCGCGTACGTTTGGCAGGACCCGGAAGCTGTGAGGCTTATGGAAATACAGAATATGGTGAAGTTGAAGATTATACTATTATCATTGCCGATTGGCTGACACTGGATCCTGATGAAGGCATAGTAGCACCCGGCGACTCCTTAATGGTCGATGTTACTTTCGATTCTGATGGTATGGATACTGGAAGCTATTCTGATGTGGTGAACTTCATAACCAATGACCTGAATAACAGCACCTATGCAGTGGATTTTACTTTGCACATCACTGATATGCAATTGGCTGTTTCTGCAGATCCCTCAGAAATTTGTTTGGGTGAAACAACTACTTTACAAGCAAATAGTAGTGGTGGTTCTGGTAGTTATACCTATAGCTGGACTTCCATTCCTGAAGGATTTACTTCAGAAGAACAAAATCCAATGGTAACACCAGAGGAAAACACTCAATATATTGTTACTGTGAATGATGGTATAGCCAGCCTCAACGGCGCAGTGGATGTGGTGGTGCATGAACTACCCATAGTTACCCTGGGAGATGACCAGATTCTTTGTGGTGAAACCAATTTCCCTCTGGATGCAGGAAATCCGGGTTCAACCTATCTGTGGTCTACCGGAGAGGATAGTCAAACCATAGTGGCGGCCGGCAGTGGCGAAAGTATTTTCTGGGTAGATGTGACCAACGAAAATGCCTGTATGTCCCGAGATTCCATTACCATCGTTTTTGCAGAAAACCCGGTGGTGGAACTTCGTCCTGACACGGCCATTTGCCAAAATGCGAGCATCAGCCTCGATGCAGGTAATCCTGGTGCAACCTATCTGTGGTCAACAGATGAAACCACGCAAACCATTGATATAATGGCCGAAGATTATGAGTATGGTGTGCATATTTTTAGTGTGGCTGTGAGCAATGAGTACAATTGTATGTCAACTGATGAGGTTGAAATTGAGATGCTCGATTGCACCAGCATTGACGAATGGGCCAGCAGATTAAATCTTAGCATCTATCCAAACCCAAGCAAGGGAGTATTTAGTATTTCCTTTGATAGTGCTCCAGGAACAGAAGTGGGACTCAGAATAGTGTCCATCAAGGGTGCAGTGGTTTATGAAGAAACTGATATCCCGGTAGCCGGTTCTTACAACAAACAACTTGACCTGAATCATATCGCAGAAGGTGTGTATGGCGTTTTTGTGAGTTATCAGGATCAAGTGGTTACCAGAAAGATAGTCATCAACAAATAGATTGATTAGAGAAACTGAATATGAGGGGATGCATTTGCATCCCCTTTTTTTGTGCTTAATTCAGTTTGAGGGGAACTTAATGGAATCAAAAAGGGCTTCCGGGCAACCATTGTAAGAGGTCTATTGTCTGAATGACTGTTCGTTGTAGTTAGGTTGCACCTGAACTCCAAAAAAGCCAGCTGATGTCTAACTGCTTCCCTTGGGATTTGCAAAACCTTGTTATTTATTACCTTGCGGAACTTTATCAATTGATCACCATAACTCCCAATAAAATGAAAAGAAAACAACTCTTTGTATTGATTTTAGGTATCGGTCTCATTGCGGTAGCAGTGAATTGGGCCATAAGTAATGAAAAACAAGACCAGCGTGATCGTGAACGTCAAATCGACAGACGTATCGATAACCTGGATTATTGGGTTGGAAAAGCCGAGGAAGGCATCATCCCATTTAACCAGGATGTACGTGTTCCCGCCGCTAAATTCACAGGTTCTGAGATTCACTCACTGGCTTCTATCACCGAAGACTCTCCTGATGTTCCGGTAGCAGATGCCAACTCCACACAAAGTGAAAACTCCATATTTGTGGATCCACTCAATGAAGATGTTGTGTTGAATTCCAATAATTCCACGGAAAATCCCTTGGGAAATCTTTATGGTGCCAACGATCTGTACACCTTTGATGCAGGAGAAACCTGGGAAGGTGAAATTGAAGGTGCCGGTGAGGACAATGCAGGTGATCCTACCACAGCCATTGGGCTGAATGGGCGTTGGTACATCAATTATATTTCCAGTGGCTATGGGATGGGTATTTCGTACTCCGATGATCAGGGTGAAACCTGGACCATAAGGGAAGCAGCTCCCAATCCGGGGAGTTTGGCCGATAAAAACCATATGTGGATAGACAACAGCCCTGAAAGTGATTATGAGGGTAATTTGTATATCAGCTGGACGAATTTTGGAGGCTCGAATGATAATGAAATCGGACTGTCTTATTCCTCAGATGATGGAGATACCTGGACTCTAAATTCAGATCTGAGTTCTGCAGTTGGTGCAGGTAGTCATAACCAGGGTGTGAATATTCGAACTGGTCCCAATGGTGAAGTGTATGCCGTGTGGTGTATTTATGACAGCTGGCCATCTGATGAGTCAGCCATTGGTTTTAGCCGATCCCTTGACGGAGGGGAAACCTGGGATGATGCCACCAGAATTATTACCAATATCCGAGGGATAAGAACTTCTGAAACTTCAAAGAATATGAGGGTAAACTCCTTTCCCGTTGCCGCAGTGGATATTAGCAATGGACCAGACAGAGGTGCCATTTATGTTACCTGGGCCAATATCGGAGTACCTGGAGTCAATACCGGTAATGATATAGATGTATATGTGATTAAATCAATTGATGAGGGACTGACCTGGTCTGATCCCATTCGTGTCAATCAGGATGAAGCCGGAGAAGGTCATGAACATTATATGCCATGGATCACCGTCGACCCTGCCAATGGAATTGTGAGCCTTGTATTTTATGACGACCGCAATGTGGGAGGTATGGATTGTGAGGTGTATTGTGCCAACTCCTTTGATGGCGGTGTTAGTTGGGAAGATTTTAAGGTGAGTGATGTGTCCTTTACACCTTCACCAATTGCTGGTCTGGCTGGTGGTTATTTTGGCGATTACCTGGGAATAACAGCACAAAACGGATGGGTATACCCTGTATGGACAGACAACCGTTCCGGATCGGCAATGGCCTATGTCTCTCCTTACCAAACCAATCCTCTCAACCGCCCCAGAGACCTGGAGGCAAACGTTACCTTTGAAACTGGTGTCACGGATTTGATTTGGTCCTATGAAGAAGCTGTTGATTTTCTTGGGTTTAATGTATATCGTGATGGTGATTTCATTGGAGAAACAACCGATACCACCTATGCAGACCAACTACCTGATTATGGTATGTATACCTATAAGGTCACTGCTTTTTATGTAGGTGATCAGGAATCAGGTGGTACCCATGTGGATGTACAATGGGGAGACGCCCATATCAGCGTGAATCCTGAAAGTATATACCAGCATCTAAACACTGATGAACAGGCCACACAATACATAACTGTTATCAATACAGGCCAACTTGAGCTATTCTATGATATCACTGCCATTACCAATAACAAATCAGCCCAAAGAGGCTATTGCGATGCTTCGGGTGGGCAGGATGAACACATTAGCAGGGTTGAGGTTGGAGATATCGATAACCCCAGCAATATGTCTCCTGGAGGGTATGGTGACTATACCGAACTTTCTACCACCATGAATATTGGGGAGTCCTACCCCATTACTGTTACCAATGGGAATCCATGGGCAGCTGACGAATGTGGTGCCTGGATTGACTGGAACCAAAATGAAGAATTTGAAGAAAGTGAGTTCGTAGGATTTAACGGCAGTCCCGGAAACGGACCCTATACTGCCGAAATTGTACCTCCGGTGAGTGCAGAATCAGGAAGTACTCGTATGCGTGTACGTATTTCATACAACCATACCCCTTCACCCTGTGGTGATGAAACCTATGGTGAAGTGGAAGATTATACCATCAATGTCCAGGGTTGGATGTCAATCAACCCAATGGAAGGCAATATTTTGCCAGGTGATACCAATACCATCGCTGTTAATTTCGATGCCACTGATCTTGAGGAAGGATTTTATACTGCCATGGCCACTTTCTACTCAAATGATCCTTTGGTAGATCAGGTAGAAGTGGATATCACACTTGAAGTAAGTGAAGCAGCAGTTCATATTGAAACCGAAGAAGATCGGATCTGTTTGACCGACAGCACGGATTTATCTGCCGCAATTTACGGAGAGGTGACTCCCACCGCTTTCTCATGGACTTCAGATCCTGAGGGCTTTGTTTCAGACCTGCAAAATATAAGGGTAAGCCCACAGGTAGATACCTGGTATTTTGTTGAAGCCACCTTAGAAAATGGGGTTTTAACGGATTCCATATTGATCCATGTACTGGATATCCCTTTGGTAGATCTGGGTGTGGATACCAATTTATGTGATGTGGAGGAATTTCCATTGGATGCCGGAAATGAAGGCGCATCTTATCTTTGGTCCACGGGTGAAGAAAGCCAAACCATTATGGCTACAGGAAATGGAAATACTATTTTCTGGGTAGCCGTTACCAACCAAAATAATTGTACGGTTGTGGATAGCATCCAACTTGGTTTTGGAAGCCAACCTGTAGTGGATCTTGGTGTGGATACCATTATCTGTCATAACATAATGTATCCCTTAGACGCAGGCAATGAAGGGTCTTCCTATTTGTGGTCAACTGGAGAAAACTCCCAGACCATTACTATAGATGCCAATGATTATGCCTTTGGTATTTATGACTTTTCAGTCGAGGTATCCAATGAGTTTGCATGTGTTTCTTCCGATACTGTAAACATAGAAATCTTGGATTGTACTTCAATTGATGAATTCTCGTCCCAGATTCAACTCAAGGTATTTCCAAACCCCAATGATGGGATTTTTACTGTGGCTTTACAAACGGAATTACAGGATCAACTTAACTTGAACATAGTGGATCAAAAAGGTCAGGTGGTTTATGAGCAACTGAATATCACCATTGGAAACCAGAAAAAACTGGATATTAATCTAAATGCCTTTCCAAAAGGGATCTACCACCTAAGAGTATATAACGACAACGGCAGCGTTAACAAAAAAATTGTTGTGAAATAGGTCGCATTTATGTATTTTTAGGCCCTGAATTTTAAAACTATCAACAAAAACCCTATTAACTATGAAGAAAATTCTATTATTTGTTTTCGTTACAGTAATGACTTTTGGTCTGTCTGCACAGGTGGATCGTGAGCTCGTTTTACTTGAAATTGGAACCGGTACCTGGTGTGGGTATTGTCCGGGAGCTGCCATGGGGGCTGATGATCTTGTTGCCAATGGCGATCCGGTTATGGTTATTGAAAACCATAATGGTGACGTTTTTGCAAATGATTATTCAAACGCAAGAAACTCCTACTACAATATTAGTGGTTATCCAACCGCACAATTTGATGGTTCCTACAACCAGGTGGTTGGCGGAAGTGCTACCCAGAGTATGTATGGTACCTACCTGCCTATTGTGAATGCCCGTATGGGTATCCAAATGCCTTTTACTGTTGAAATCACAGGTGGAAATACCGGAGATAACTATGATGTTACTGTTACTGTGACCAAGGTTGATAATTCATGGTCAGGTAACAATCTGAAAGTTCGTCTTGCGATTACTGAATCAGAAATTGCTTACAACTGGCAAAACCAGACCCATTGTAATTTTGTGAACCGTTTGATGGTTCCTGATGCTGATGGTACAACCATCGACTTTACCTCAGGTAACACACAAGTGGTTAACCTCAGCTTTACTTTCGACAACTCATGGGACGAAAATCACTGTGAGATTGTGGCTTTCGTACAAACAGATGCCGGTAAAGAAAACATCAGCGGTGATATGACCCATATCCTGGATCTGGCTGGTGGTGCTGATCCTTTGACAGCTGACTTTGTGGCTACAGAAACACAAATTTGTGAATCTGGATTTGCCTGGTTTGAAAGCACAAGCCTTGGTGAGCCAGTGGAATTTGAATGGTTGTTCCCAGGTGGAAACCCTGCCACCTCAATGGAAGAAGATCCATTTAGTTATTATGAAAATCCTGGTGAATATGATGTGACCCTGATCGTTAGAGATGCCTTGGGTAACAGAGATACCACAACCAAAGCAGCTTATATTCAGGTAACCACTCCTCCGGATGTGGTATTTGGTGAAGTGGAAGACCTTTGTAATGAGGACTGGGATCCATACGAACTAACCACAGGAACTCCTTATGGAGGTGTCTATACCGGAGAGTTTGTCAGTGAAGGAAAATATTTCCATCCTACTGCCTCAGGTGTTGGTGAATTTGAAGTAACCTATACCTATACCGACGATGCTTGTGGTGCTATTTCAGTACAACAAATGGTTACTGTTGTTAACTGTGTAGGCTTGGGTGAAAACAACCAAGCCATTGCGCTGGATGTATTCCCAAATCCAACTCAGGGTATGGTAAAACTAAACATCGAAGCCGATCTGTTTAACACTGCAGACCTCAAAGTAATTGATGCTATGGGTAAAGTAGTTTATGAACAAGGAAGTATTGCCGTTAATGGTACTTACACAACAGACATAGATCTTTCTGATCAAACTCAGGGAATCTATTTTGTAGTGGTTTCTGGAGATGACAAACAAGTAACCAAGAAAATTTTCCTGAAGAAGTAAACTCTGTTATTTCCTCAAAATATTAGTTCGAAAGATCCCTGTCATGATTCATGGCAGGGATCTTTTGGTTATTTAGAAAAATTCTGAATAAGCCGCAACGTCTGTCAAATCACTGAACTGCACATCTATTAATAATATCTTTGGATCCTAATGGCCAAAAAAGCGAACGCAACTTAATGCTGCAACGTCTTGTCATTGAGATATAAACCTTTATTGTAACTAATATTTTTGAAACCATGAAAAAACTATTTACTCTATCCATGCTGGTTTTATTTTCGGCCACCTATATGTTTGCTCAAAATATAGTGGGTACTGATCCAGAAAATAAAAACGTGGTATTGGAAGAATTTACCGGAATCCATTGTACCTATTGCCCTCAGGGACATCAAATTGCCCAGGGCATACAAAATGCCAATCCTGATGATGTGGTACTCATCAATATTCATACAGGAAGCTATGCCAATCCAAATTCAGGTGAACCTGATTTCAGAACCCCCTGGGGTGATGCCATTGCTGGTCAGTCAGGTTTAACAGGCTATCCAGCAGGTACCGTTAACCGTCATTTATTTCCAGGCATGTCACAAGGTAGTGGAACAGCCATGAGCCGTGGCAACTGGTCAGCTGCCTCCAGCCAAATCCTTAATGAGGGAAGTTATGTAAATGTTGGTGTTGAATCATTTATTGATGTTGAAACCAGAGAATTAATTGTAAATGTGGAAGCCTATTATACAGGTGATAGCCCTGAATCCACCAACCTTATGAATGTGGCCATCCTTCAGGATAGTATTTATGGCCCTCAAACTGGTGGTGGTGCAGGTAACAACTACAATCATATGCATATGCTGCGCCATCTGGTAACAGGTCAGTGGGGTGTGGATATTAACCAAACAACCACTGGAACCCTCTATCAGGAAACCTTTACTTATACCATTCCCGACGACTACAATGATGTAGAAGTAGTATTGGAACATCTTGAAGTTGTGGCTTTCGTTACTGAAACCACTCAGGAGATCGTTAGTGGTCACAGAGGTACTGTGAGTTTCAGCGGTGGACCTGATCCATTAACTGCTGATTTTATTGCTGATGCTCCTCAGGTGTGTGAAGCCGGTTTTGTATGGTTTACCAGCACAAGCCTTGGTGATCCTGTTGAATGGGAATGGTTGTTCCCAGGTGGAAACCCAGAATCTTCAATGGACGAGAATCCTTTCTCCTATTATGAGGATTTGGGAGATTTTGATGTGACCCTGATTGTAAGAGATGCCAATGGTGACCGTGATACTTTGTCCAAAGCTGCCTTTATCCAGGTAACCACAGAACCTGATGTGGTGTTTGGAGAAGTTGAAGATCTTTGTAACGAAGACTGGGATCCGTATTTGTTAACCACAGGAACACCCGTTGGCGGAAGCTATTCAGGTGATCATGTATCAGATGGGATTTATTTTCATCCAACAGCAGCCGGTATCGGTGACCATTATGTGTATTATACCTATACAGATGCTGCTTGTGGTACTTTTGTAGAAGAACAGATCATTACAGTTGTTAACTGTGTAGGTGTTGAAGAGAATATGACTGCCATAGCCATGGAAGTGTTCCCTAACCCAACTCAGGGAATGATTAAACTCAACCTGGAAGCCGACTTATTTACCACAGCAGACTTGAAGGTTATGAACACCATGGGTCAGGTAGTATATGAGCAAAATGGCATTAAGATTAACGGAAACTTCAGTACAGATATTGACCTGAGTGAGCAATCACAAGGTGTGTATTTTGTGGTGGTATCCGGTAATGAGCAACAAATCAGCAAGAAAATTTTCTTGCAGAACTAGTTTAAGCATAGGCACTAGCCAATAATTACTGCCCTTTCTGAGATTCCAGGAAGGGCAGTTGTTGTTTATATGAGTTGGTGAAGCCTTGTATGTTTCCATAATACATAAACCATAATACATAGAACATTCATCCGGGTCACCCTGAGCCTGTCGAAGGGTGCGCGACAACATATGAATGGATGCTAATAGTTATACTGATGCACAAATAATAGTTCATTTAGTAGTTTTCAACTGGCCTTAGGTTTGCGCTGAAGCTTCAGCGTAGGAGCGCGGTGTACTCATCTTCGACAGGTTCAGACTGACCATTTTTTTAGAATTTTAACATTATACCGCACGGGTCACCCTGAGCCTGTCGAAGGGTGCGCTCTGGTAACCCTCATTGCCGGTTTTTAGAAAGCTTGACCAAAAGGTCCCAATTCTCATCAATCAGGGCTTTCTTCTTATTTCGTGACCAACCTTTAATCTGTTTTTCAAATTCAAAAGCCTGATAGGGATCGGTAAAACCACTACTGTATACCAATTTTACCGGCCTTCTTCTATAAGTATAAGCTTTTGGGTTTGTTCCCTCATTATGTTCTGCTATCCTTCTGTCTAAATTATTAGTCACTCCGGTGTAGTAAGAAGAATCACTACATTCAAGGATATAAACATATAATAACATGATGCTTGTGTTGTGCTCAAATGTTTGCTGTATTGCTTGTTTGTTTTCCCTATGTATCAAGAATGGATCAGGTTCTCATAAAGATACAAAAAACCAGACACACTTATGCTTCATTGTTTTTAACAGGCCTTAGGTTTGCGCTGAAGCTTCAGCGTAGGAGCGCGGTATACTAGTCTTCGACAGGCTCAGACTGACCAAATCCTGAAACTATAGCCATATACACCCGGGTCACCCTGAGCCTGTCGAAGGGTGTGCGGTGGCTTATCTGTTGAATGTCCTAAGCTAAAAGAATTAAATATCGAATAGTCTATTTAAATGTGGTACAGATCTTCAACTGGTATTCGCTGTACTTGTCTTCCACAGGCTCAGACTGACCAAACTCTGGTATTAAAACACTACAATTTAATACTCCTTAAAGAGCGGATATTTAACAGTCACGGCTTAAGTACACTTGAATCAATATCTTTTATCTTTGCAAAAATTTTTTCAACATGAGTATGCATTTGAGTGAGCAGGAGGTGATCAGGCGCAATGCCCTGGAAGAGCTAAAAAAACTTGGAATCAATCCCTATCCACAGGCAGAATATCCAATTAATGCCACAGCTAAGGAAATATTAGACCAATTTCCAAAGGATAACAGCCTTTTCCAGGAAGTAAGCATGGCCGGACGTATCATGAACCGCAGAATTATGGGGGCTGCCTCATTTGCTGAAATCATGGACCCCAGTGGCAGAATGCAATTGTATCTGAAACGTGATGACATTTGTCCTGGAGAAGATAAAAGCCTCTACAATATCGTGTTTAAACGACACCTGGATATTGGAGACTTTATAGGTGTAAAGGGTTATGTTTTTATTACCAAAATGGGTGAAATCACGGTTCATGTTACGGAATTTACTGTGCTTTCCAAATCCTTACGTCCGCTTCCCATTGTCAAAGAAAAGGATGGCCAGCTATATGATGCCTTTACCGATCCGGATCAAAGATACCGACAGCGCTATGTGGATTTAATAGTCAATGAGCAGGTAAGAGAAACCTTTGCTCAAAGAGCAAAAGTGATCCGTTCCATGAGAGACTTCCTCAATGATAAAGGCTATCTGGAAGTGGAAACTCCCATCCTTCAGGCCATTCCCGGTGGTGCTGCTGCAAGACCATTTGTAACCCATCACAATACCCTTGACATGCCCTTGTATTTAAGGATTGCCAATGAGTTATACCTCAAACGACTTATCGTTGGTGGCTATGAAGGTGTATTTGAATTTGCCAAGGATTTCAGAAATGAAGGCATGGACCGTTTCCATAATCCCGAATTTACTCAGATGGAAATTTATGTGGCCTATAAGGACTATTTCTGGATGATGGAGATGACCGAGCAGATGATTGAAAAAATCACCCTTGATCTGCATGGAACCACAAAAGTTCAGGTAGGAGAGCATGAAATCGATTTCAAAGCACCCTTTAAGCGCCTGTCGATTTTGGAAGCCATTACCGAATTTACCGGTTTTTCCGTAGGTGATATGGAAGAGGCCGAAATTCGTGAGATATGTAAAAAATTGAATATCGATACCGATGAATCCATGGGTAAGGGAAAGCTCATCGATGAAATCTTCGGGGAAAAATGTGAACCTTTCTTCATTCAACCCACTTTTATTACTGACTATCCGGTTGAAATGTCTCCCTTATGCAAACGCCATCGCGACAATCCTGAACTGACGGAACGCTTTGAATTAATGGTTAACGGCAAAGAACTGGCCAACGCCTATACTGAGCTTAACGACCCCATTGACCAACGCCTTAGGTTCGAAGAGCAAATGGAATTGGCTGCCAAAGGAGATGATGAGGCCATGTTTATCGACCAGGATTTCCTGCGTGCCCTCGAATATGGGATGCCACCCACTTCAGGTATGGGAATTGGAATCGATCGCCTGGTGATGATTATGACCAACCAGCATTCCATTCAGGAAGTCTTGTTTTTTCCACAAATGCGTCCTGAAATCAAGAAAAAGGAGGTGGGACCAGACACATTTATGGAACTAGGCATACCACAAGAATGGGCTGAACATATGTTGGCCATGGGCTTTACCACAGCTGAACAGATAATGGAAACCAAACCTTCTGTTATCCATCAAAAAATGAATGGTTTTCGCAAAAAGAATAAGCTGAATATCCCTGCAGTACAGCTTGAAGATATTAACAATTGGTTGAAGATAAATAGCTAACCCTTAAAATTACATCGCCTCATTATTACCATAATTTTATGGAGTAGCTTAAAGTGATTTTCGTCTGACCAGTCGAAAACGCCTGAGCACGCCCTAAAATCGATGCGATGAAAAATGCCTCACGACTTTCTGCATACCTCCCTATCCTTCTTTTAATACTCTACTTTGGCCATGATTCGAAGCTAATGGCCCAACAATTTTCTACCACCAGTGGTTTCAGACCCTATTGGCAAATTGGGGTGAATGGGGGAACCAGTATCTTTTTTGGCGATATCAAACAGTATCGCGTATGGCCTGAAACGAATAATGAAAATGAATGGCGCATGGGAGTAGGCTTGTATATGAATAAGCAATTTACCCCCGTCATTGGATTAAGAGGCCAGGGGATGTATGGACAAATTGCCGGAAGCCGTCGCGAGCGTAATATGTTTTTTCAAGGTGATTATTTCGAATTCAGCCTGATTCCACATTTCAACATCAATAATATTTTTGCTCCCTATAATGAAGGGCGCCTGCTCAATGTGAATGTTTTTATTGGACTGGGTCTCACCAATTTCAATACCGAATTATTTGATCTTACTACCCATCAATCCCTTCGTAAAATGGGTCATGGAAATGGGAAAGGCATCAATGGCAGAACACTCGAGGGTATTGTCATTGGTGGTATGGGTTTGGATTTCAGGATCAGTGAGCGATTCAATGTTAATCTGGAAACGTCCAACCGTATCATGAATTCCGACCGTATGGATGGCGTAGAAAGTGGATTTGAATATGATATATATAACTATTCTTCCCTGGGCGTGGCCTATAAATTTGGTTTTAGTAAAAAAGGCAGAAGAGGCAAATCTCTACCACCCTACCATCAAGTCGAACCAGAAACCAATGAATATGAACTGCCCGCCGAAGAACCCATGAAACCCAGCAAAAATAGCCTGGATATACTGGTCGTGGAACCCATTATCAATACTGCAGAACGCAAACCACCCAAAGTGATAGAAGAGGAGGAACCCATGGAAATTGAGGAAGAAGTGGTCATGGAGCCTGTACTTGTTCCCGTTAGCCCCATGCAGACCACACCGGCTTTTGAATACAGGGTTCAGGTATTGGCAAAATATGGCAAACGGATGCCCATGGAAAGCATCAGCAATATGTATAACCTTCCGGTAAATGAATTAAAGGAGGATATGCGAAATGGTTACTATATTTACACCATTGGTTCTTATGCCACCTATGAGCAGGCAAGAAATAAGAGAAACCAACTCAGGTCCCGCAACGGGATTACCGATGCCTTTGTAGTGGCCTTTGAAAATGGTAAACGTTTGGATAAATTACCTTAGCAAAGTTGATTATGTCAGAAGAAGTAAATTACGACTTTGACCCGGAACAAGATAAATTACCGCCCATGGTAACTTTTTGGCTGGTAGTGGCTTCCGTTGGAGCAGCCATCTACCTGTCAATTATTCTGGTATAGCCTCCTCAAGGCTTTATTCCATATAGATTAATTTCCCTTCTTTGATCAGGCTTCCGGTCTGTATTTTATAGAAGTAATAGCCGCTGGAAACAGTATTCCCATGTAGATCATTGGCATGCCAACTAATGTGTAGTTGTCCGCCCTGATGCTGGCCTTTCAACTGCTGAACCAATTGACCCCTTACATCGTAAATCTCAATACTATAGATGCCGGATTCTGGCTGATCTATCTGGAAATTTACTGTTGAGGTAAATGGATTTGGGTAGACCGTCAAATCCGCTAAAGCTTCAGATGTTTTGCTGCTGCTGATCAAATCCCAATCGGCCATAATTAGAGCCTTGTAGGTGTCCAAAGGAGTGTCCACGTATAAGGTGTCCGGAACCAGAAAACCTGCGTAAGAAACACCGGGATGACATTTAATCAACAGCTGAAGGGTGTCATTGCCATTAAGTGCATAAGGTAATTCCGGCATA
>JAERTH010000142.1 GCA_016844955.1 Fidelibacterota bacterium
ATATTGTGGGTAGGTATGAATTTTTTGATCCAGAATCTGAAACCTTGAATGGAGCCATTCAACGTAACACCCTGGGGCTGGAGCTTTTCCCCATTCCTGGTATTGAGGTGAAACTGAGTTATCGACAGAGTCAGTTGGACCGGCCTGAATCTACCCCAGAACCTGAGTCACAGTTCCTAAGCCAGGTTCACCTATATTTCTAAAAAAAAGCCCTGTAACACAGAGCTTCCTAAAACGTCCCAAGAAGACAATAATTACTGTAACGAAATACGCGGTTCTGCGCTGGAATTGCTGATTTCTCCCACGATTCTGGCCTGGTCAATGCCATTGGCATGGAGGTCATCCAACATGGCTGAAGCTGATTCAGACGGCACGCTGATAAGCAGCCCACCTGAGGTCTGTGGGTCTACCACCACCAGCTCGATTTGTGGGGTAATTTTTGAGCCGATCGCCACTCTGGGTTTATAAAATTTTCGATTACTGAGCAAACCACCAGGAACCACTTTTTCTCCCGCCCATTTCAAGGTACCGGGGAGCAAGGGTAGCTGTTCACCAAAGATCCGAGCATCCATGAGACTGGCGTCCAGCATTTCAAGCAAGTGCCCGATCAATCCATAACCAGTGACATCTGTCATGGCGTTTACCGGGTATTTTGCAGCCACTTCAGCAGCATATTTATTGAGCGAAATCATGCTCTGAACCATGGCTTCTACTTGATCGGCTGCTGCAATTTTGCGCTTCAGTGCTGTAGCAACGATTCCGGTCCCCAGGGCTTTGGTAAGTATTAAGGCATCTCCAGGTTGAGCACCTTTGTTTGAGATGAGTTTATCCGGGTGGACAATCCCGGTGATAGAGAGCCCGTATTTAAGCTCATCATCCTTGATTGAATGTCCACCAGCTAGAACCGCCCCAGATTCATTGACTTTGTCAATCCCGCCTCGGAGGATGTCCCGCAGAATACTATTGGGTAAATCATCAACCGGAAAACCAACAATGTTAAGCGCCGTCACAGGGCGTGCGCCCATGGCATAAATGTCACTGAGTGCATTGGCGGCAGTTATTTGTCCAAAGGTGAATGGGTCATCAACAATGGGTGTGAAGAAGTCCAGCGATTGGACAATAGCAATATTATCACTGAGTTTATACACAGAGCTATCATCACGATGATCAATCCCAACCAACAGGTCTGGGTGTGATTTCACATCAATACCACAAAGTATGTCGTCCAGGTCCCCTGGACCGATTTTACCCGCTCAGCCGGCGGCTTTTACTTTGGCAGTAAGGTTTTTTTCGAGACTTTTATTCATCAGTTGAAAATAACCAGACCTCCTGAAGTGCCAACGGCAAAAGTTGTGGTTTACGATATGTTTTATGTTGAAATCCTTGGACTGCTGTCCTATGATGGGGCATGCTTAAATCTATCAATTTCAGCCTCCTGCTAATATTGTTCATGTTATCAGCTTGCAGTTCACACCCAGCGAGCACACAAACAGACATCATGTATTTTATTCTCATCGATCGTTTTGTGGATGGCGACCCAACCAACAATGCTGGTGATAATCCCGAGAGTTATCTACCCTATGACAGTAGCAACCCTGAAGCTTTGAAACATTACCAGGGTGGTGATCTCGCTGGAATTACTCAGAGTTTGGATAGTCTTCAGGCCATGGGGATAACCATGATCTGGATCTCTCCCTTCATTGATAATTCCAACACAGATTATGTGAAGTGGTGGCCCTACCATGGTTATCACCCCATCGATTTTTTTAGTGTGGATGAACACTTCGGGACATTGGCTGATCTCAAAGAGTTGGTTGATACTGCACATCTCAAGGGCCTTAAAATCATCTTTGATATGCCCTTTAATCAGACAGCGGCAGATCACCCCTGGATTGGTGATGCTTCAAAAACTTCCTGGTATAACCTGGATGCTGAGGGACAGCCCTATGAAATTACCAACTGGCACGACCAGACCCAGATAGAGATAGGTGAGCTTCACGGCCTACCTGACCTGGCCCAAGAGAATCCTGAGGTCACGCAATATCTACTGGATGTTTCCAGATATTGGATAGAGGAAACAGGTGTGGACGGATTTCGTCTTGATGCAGTCAAGCATATCCCGATCTCATTTTGGAAGCGGTTTGTAAGTGAAATTCGAGAGATGGCCGGAGAGGATTTTGCCCTCTATGGTGAAGTCTTCTGGGGCAAGGCGGCTCAGATTGCACCCTATGCCAACCTTGGGTTTGAGTACTTGTTTGATATCCCCGGTTATTACGCCATTCAGAATACATTTAACAAAGGGGCTCCAATAGACGATTTCTCTCGCTTCTATGAAGACAATGCGAAGCAGTTGGGGGAGACGAAACTGGCCACCTTAATCGACAATCACGATGTTGCCCGATTTAATGTGGGGCTGGGTGAAGATGCCTGGGCCAAGCAGCGGCTGGCATTGGGATGGCTTATGACGGCTCCCGGTTTACCCGTAATCTATTCTGGCACTGAATACGGAATGGATGGATATCCGGTAAAGGACAAAGATGGCACACCTCAGGACTTTTTGAACAGACTGCCCTATCCACTAACACCTGACCCTGAACAACGAGTCCATAAACATGAGTTTGAGGAATTAACCAGGCTTCGACACAAATATACCGCTCTGTCCCATGGAAAATTTGCTGAACTCTATAAAGATTGGTCCATTTACGCTTATCTCAGATCATATGGTGATGAGAACCTCCTGGTTTGTCTGAATAACGCATCCACTCAGGAGTTTTTATCAATCTCTGTTCCTGCAAATCTGAGAATACAGGAGTTGGTCAAAGTTTATGGTGAATCGGTAATTCGGGTTGAGGGGAATGAATTGTATCTGCGTATGGCCCCTAACAGTTTGTCTGTCTGGGAAATGGATGGCGAATCCTCGGTAGAATTACCTGAAGGAATCGAATTTACCAATCGCCTTTCGGCTGACTATAGCCAGATCCATCTGTTCTATTATGATCCGGATTCCCTTGTCAAAAAAATAGAGATTGCTGGTGATTTCAATAACTGGGTACCCAAAGCCTATGATAGTTTCAGACAAAGTGATACCCTTCACCTTGAACTTCCCCTGAAGCCAGGCAAATACAATTACAAATTTATCCTGAATGGTGTGGAGTGGATCACTGACCCCAATGCTGCTGAATTTTCTATCGATCCCTATGGGGGCAGAAATGGTTTGCTCACTGTAGGCCAGTAGAATTCTATGGAGGTACTCCAAATCCTTCATTAGCGATGCAGCTTCTCCCGGATTGCAACTTTATCATAGTCTGCTTTACATTTATCTCATCTCAATAATTCTATCCTTTCATTTTTTTTTGAGTGAACCAGAAGCAATAAATGCGTCAGCATTGCAGAGTATGCTGCTCGTTTGGTTCATAAGTCTGGCATGATTCCGTCTCCATAATTCATTTTCCGCCGGGATGTGATGAGGTTCACTCGAACTCCTTTATAAGAATAAGGTGAAGCTGCAATAGAGTTGAAGGATGGGAATAATGTCTGTGAATTTTGCCTAATAATTGAACATCTGTGAAGGTTGATTCAAACAATTCATAAACTAAAAATCGAGGCATCTTGTTATTTAACAAGTCCTTTGCAGGTGTCTCGAAAATTAAAACGGGAAGCAAAATTTGTCATACAAATTTAATCAACGCAATGTTCAGCAACACGTGGAGAAACAAAGGTTTGGGGTTAGTAATATGTGGGAAATATTCTTGACATGTAGGTAGTTGGCCAATAAGTTGTGGAAGCGTAACTCAGAGGAGGGTTACTAAATTCAAAAAATTTGGAATAGAGTGGTTTTCGATGATTCAATCCTACCGCAATGCACTTAGTCTATTCATAGTTGTAGTTCTGGCTACCAGTTCTGTTTTTTCCGGTACAACTGGAAAAATTTCTGGTATGGTGAGAGATGCTGAGACTGGTGAAGGTTTAATTGGCTGTAATGTAATAGTAGATAATACAAGATTTGGCGCTTCAGTAGGCTTAGACGGAAGCTTCTACATTATTGGCATTGAACCTGGTGAATATTCATTAACAGCCAGTATGATTGGCTATCAACAGATGCGCTTGTCGGAGGTCCAGGTCCGGGCTGATCTGACCACATCAGTTGAATTTGATTTACCCGTAACCATTTTAGAGTCTGGTGAAGTCGTTGAGGTTATCGCCAAGCGTGCTGCAGTGGTCAAGGATTTGACCGCCACATCCTCTATTGTATCCTCACAGGAAATTGCCTCCATGCCAGTTACTGATATGGGTGACATTATCAACCTGCAGGCAGGAATGGTTGACGGACATATGCGCGGTGGTCGTTCTGGTGAAGTTGCATATTGGATCGATGGAATTCCTGTAACAGATGTTTATGATGGTGGTCAGATGTTTGAGGTCTCCAAAGATCTAATCCAGGAACTACAGGTCATATCAGGAGCTTTCAATGCTGAATACGGCCAGGCCATGTCAGGAATTGTCAATGTGACTACAAAAACCGGCTATAAAGACTGGGGCGGTAATCTGTCCCTCTATGCTGGTGATTATCTGAGTGTCCATGATGAACTGTACATGGGAATCGATGAATTCAATCCCCTTACCATCAAGAATCTGGATTTTTCAATCCATGGCCCCATTTTCAAGGATAAATTGGATATCAGCTTTTCTACCCGCAATGTCTACTGGCAAGGATGGCTAAACGGGCAGCATCTCTTTAATCCCTGGAGTGTATTAATAAATACACCAGATGGTATCAGTTCTCTGGGGGCTGATGCAATGATCGATTCGATTGTAACCGGATTTGTTGTAGAATTACCGGATCAGGGTTCAATGAGCGATTCTGAGTACGATATGCTTAAAGACAGCCTGTATTCTGATACCTATACGAAAATTCATGATAACCATTCCAATCCACTGGGGGATGGTGAGTACACACCGATGCAATGGAATCATCGCCAGTTTTATCACGGTCGTGTGAACTGGTATCTTGCCCCGGGATTGCGCCTGGCTTTTCAGGGCTCGTTTACTGACGTGCTTTACCAGGACTATGAACGTTCTTATAGATACAATCCATACGGTGCGCTTACCCGACAAACACAGAGTTATAATTATCTGGCAAAACTGACCCATAGCTTGAACACAAAGAGTTACTACTCAGTGGGCTTATCTCGGGCACAGAAAACCTACTTTCACTATAATGCAGATGATTATGTGGTCTATCCTGAAATGGGCGCCAGCATACACTCCTACGCTTTCCCAACATCCGGTACAGATAATGGTCGCTTTAACCGCGAAAGTATTACCAGTCTGATCAAGATTGATTATGTAAACCAGATTACCCCCAAACATCAGATGAAAGCGGGTGTTGAATATCGCCAACATGCGCTCTCGCTTCAGGATAGTTCACTGCAACCACCGGCAGATAAAACAACACTAGATATGGTCCTGGATGATCCACGTATTGAAAATCCGCGTATACTTGATGTTTCCACTATACATAACAGTCAGTATTTACACAATCCCATTGAATTTTCAGCCTATATCCAGGATAAAATTGAGCTAAAAGAGCTCATCATTAATATTGGTGTTCGCATGGATTACTTCAAGCCCGATGGTCATGTTCTTGCCGACCCATCTGATCCAAGTATCTATGAGCCACTCCGTTTGGATAATGTCTACAATGATACCAATAATGATGGTATCTATGGCAATGATGGAGATGAACTGAAATCTATCCAAGAGCGCAGTGCCTACTGGTATCTGCCAGCTGAGGACAAGGTTCAATTCAGCCCCCGATTTGGCGCCAGTTTTCCAGTGACGGACAAAGGTGTTATTCACGTCTCTTATGGGCACTTTCTCCAGATTCCACGGTTCGAGCATCTCTATCGCAATCCTGACTTTGACCTGGGTAGCGGTACGGGAAACATTGGGGTCATTGGAAATGCTGACCTACAGCCGGAAAAAACCATTTCAGGTGAGATCGGTGTCAC
The DNA here is from genome assembly GCA_016844955.1 of Fidelibacterota bacterium. Taxonomy (GTDB): domain Bacteria; phylum Fidelibacterota; class UBA8477; order UBA8477; family JABMPR01; genus JABMPR01. The sequence goes on from JAERTH010000142.1 coordinate 6,012, forward strand.
CCAGGAAATTATGGATGGTCTTAGTCTGGATGTCACGGGATATTTCAGAGACATTAGAAATCTGATTGGTACCAATTCTGAGCAAATCGAAATTTTTGGTGGCTCAGCCTATTACAACAAAATTGAAAACAGTGATTTTGCCTATGTTAAAGGAATGGTTCTGGCGTTGAACTACTTCAATCCCAACGGGATATCAGGTAATGTTGACTATACTTTTCAGGTGGCAGAGGGAACTGCTTCAGATGCGGAAGAAGCCAGGAACTCAGTCGCCGGTGGTGCCGAACCCGGTATCTATATAAGACCCCTTAACTGGGATCAGCGTCATACGGTGAATATGTCAGCAAATTACAATGCGACCCAGTGGGGTATCAGTACTATCGGGGCCATTGGAAGCGGTTTGCCCTACACACCTAACTTGAGTGCTGAAAATACACTGCTCACTAATAGCGCTACTAAACCTGTAACCCTGGCGCTTGATTTAAATGTTTATTATAAATTCAAGGTTTTTGACAAAGATAGCCAGGTCTACCTGAGAGTTCAGAATGTCCTGGATCATCTGAATCAGACTGGTGTTTACGACAAAACGGGAACAGCTGATTTTACCCCTGATCAGCAACAAGTTGAAAATCTCAATGTAGATGAGTCTGTAAACACAGTAGAAGAGTGGTTTCGCAATGAAACATTCTATTCTGAACCCCGCCGTGTCGAAATCGGTTTAGGACTTAATTTCTAATGAAGAACAGACTAAATATGTATACGCTTAAATTAGGTTTAATCATCCTGATCAGTTTGACGGGACTGTTTGCAGAAAGTGGCAGAGTCCACCGGAAAAACGCAGTCCACAAAGGTAATCTCGTAAAATCTGTGTTTGGAAACTGGGGCGTGGTTGGGCAACCATCCGATAAAGGTCCCCGTGGCGCCTGGATACATGAAAATAACGGTTATGTTGGTGATGTAAGCCCCTTTGTAGGTGCTCAGATCACCACCCATGATACCTCTGGACGCGAAAAGACATTTCACACAGTCGTAGTATCGCCAGTTGATAGGCCAACCCTGGGTGGACATGAAATCAGTCCTACAGGTAAACAATGGGGTTTTGAGCCAGTTTCAGGTTATGCAGATCCAGACCAATCCTCAATTGCCATGAGTACAAATCCTGATAGTTGGCCCTCCACTTGGCCGGATCAACCGACTTGGGCAAATACCTGGAATGGCTATTTTGGTCAAATTTCCAATGCTTCAGAGGAAAGCTATTATGTCATGGATGATGCCAATGATGAAGAATTTAATTTCGCCGAGAACAACAACTATCACGTCGCCTTCAAACCTGACAGCACTGATTTAACCAAAGGTGGATTAGGGCTGGAGGTTAAGGTTCGCGGCATGCAGTGGGCACAATTTCTGGCGCAGGATGTCATTTTTTGGCTTTATGAAGTCACCAATACCAGTACTACAGACTATGATCAGATTGTATTTGGAATGCTTGTCGGTACGTACATCGGTGTTACAGGAACAGATGATCGTCCCGGTGAATATGACGATGACTGGTCATTTTTTGATGTGGAACGTGACCTGACCTTTACAGGTGATTACGACAATAATGTCTCCAGAAACTCAAACTGGGTGGGCAATGATGTCGGTATGGTGGGTTATGCCTTTCTGGAGAGTCCTGGAAATCCCTTCGATGGTATCGATAATGATCGAGATGCTGTTGATTACGGTGACGCAGATATTTTTGAACAGGAAGATTTTGAAGACCGGATTCTCAATCAGGGTGATGAATTGATCCTTATCGATGATCAATTCAATCGCACCTCACATTTTCTGGGAGCAGGTCCCGATACAATTACCACTAAGGGACTGACCATGGTTCTGTCCCCCGGTGATACTCTGCTTCCTGAAGGTAACGAAGTTTTGGCACCTAATGCTAGCAACGCCAGCGATCTCATTATGAATAGCAATGCAGTGGATGGTGTCGACAATGACTTTGATGGTCTCATCGATGAAAACTACTACCTGCATTATCGCCAGGTAAGAAAAGACCAGGATGGCAATATCCTGTTTGATATTTTGAATCCTACGGCCTTCGTCAATTATAGCTCTGGTCTCGGCTCCCTGAATCCCATGATTGATGAGAGACGTGATGATGGAGATGATAATGATGGTGACTGGATTGCTGAGTTTGATGATATTGGCTCTGATGGCGTCCCCGGTACTGATGATGTAGATGGAACTGAAGGTAATGGATGGCCAGATGCTGGTGAACCAAACTTTGACAGAACTGACCCAGATGAGTCAGATCAGATTGGTCTAACCTCTTTCAATTATTTTACACCAGCCGGTGATATCCCCATGCACAATGATGAAGCACTCTGGGATATGATGGAACCAGGTTATTTCGATGTACCCGCCTCTATTCAAAACGGACAACCTATAGCTGGTGAAGATGGTGACTTTGTCTACAGCTCGGGATACTTCCCACTCCAGGCAGGCCAGACCGAAAGATTCTCAATCGGTTTGCTCTATGGTGAAGATCAGCCGGATTTACTTAAAAATCTGTCCACAGTTAAAAATATTTATGACAGTGACTATCGTTTCCCCACAGCACCGTTAAAACCAACGGTTTCTGCTGTAGCAGGGGATGGATCTGTGACCCTCTACTGGGATCGTAGAGCTGAAGAGTCCATTGATCCCGTATTGAAATTCAAAGATTTTGAAGGCTATAAAATCTATCGGGCAACAGATCCAAATTTCAACGATATCCGTACTATCACCAATAGTCTTGGTGTCGTTGAAGGGTATGAGTTTCTGGAACAATTCGATTTGATCAATGAGTTTTCTGGTCCCTTCTATCCCAGTGAGGATTTATTTACTCAGAGTGATGGTTATACTTACTATCTGGGTGATAATTCAGGTCTTCAGCATAGTTATACGGACTATGATGTTTCAAATGGTCGGACCTACTACTATGCAGTCGTTGCTTATGACCGTGGTGATGCAGCAACGGATATTTTCCCCTCTGAGAACACAAAATTTGTAGCCATCTCACCCACAGGTGAAGTGTCACTGGATCAGAATACAGTAATGATCGTTCCAGGACCAACACCGCCTGGGTATACGTCCTCTGAAGGTGATCTGCCGATAAATCATATTTCTCAGGTAGGCACCGGAGCAGTGCAAGTCAACATCATTGATCCTGAAGCGCTTAAGGATCACGTATATGTCCTGACCTTTGAAGACATGGCCACTGATGGTGTGGACAATGATAATGATTGGGACGAAATCACTGATGATGTCGGTAGCGATGGCACTGCAGGAACCAATGATTCAGATGGTACTGAGGGTGATGGGTTCCCTCAGGATGGTGAGCCAAATTTTGAATTTGATGATCATGAAGAATTAAATCGACTGACAACATCCTACTCAATTCTGGATTCAACCGGATTTTCAATAACCTTTGATCCACTGGATACGCTTTACGTTCAGTTGGGCGTAAAGAATATTGTAGAATCAAGTATCGTATTGAAGGACATGGACGGTCAGTTCATACCACCCTCAGATTTTGATATGCGGTATGCAGCTGGAGCAATAAGGGCATCATCTGCTGGAAGCCTTCCAGAAGACAGCTATACCCTTAGCGGTCAGTATTATCCCGTTTATAAGAGTCCCTATATTTATGATTCACCCTTTGTAAGTGAGGCTTTCGATAGTGACATCTTTGATGGCCTTGAGGTGTACTTTGAGAATGATTGGGATGTGGAACTCATCGACTCCCTCACCGGTTGGAATACTTCAGACAAATATGATTTTATTTTCGGAACCGAAATCATTAATCTAGGTGGAGGGTTCATCCTCTATCCCATTCGATATCCTTCAAACTATGAGCTCCATTTTGCTACTGATGCAAAATATATGGCCAATGATTCTACATTTATGATGGACCTTTTTGGTGTTGTCCAGAATGAGAATATGCCAGTCAACTTTCAGTTGGTGAATGTCAGCGAATCAACATATCCCAACATATTGTTTGATGATCAGGATGGAAATGGGACCCTGACATCAGGAGATGTAATCCGGATTTTTGATCGGGATAGCAAGGGTAATTCTTTTTATACCTGGAACATTGTATTCAGGGATTCACCCATTTATCCAGACCTGGATACTGTATTTACCTTCACCGAAGCAGATACGGTTTTTGTCAATACGACGCAACCCTTCCGAAGGGGTGATGTGTTTACCTTTCAGCCGGTGGTGCCGCGAATTGAGACTGAAACCATCAGTGACGCCTTGGATGACATAAAAGTTTTCCCCAATCCATATATAGCTGCCAATATTTTTGAACATCCCCTGGCACCTGGTATTACCAGTGGTAGAGGGGAGCGCCGGGTCACCTTCACCCATGTTCCCTATGAAGCCACCATTCATATTTACACGGCTCGAGGAGATCATGTTCGAACCCTGGTCAATGATTCAGCGATTGATAACGCAATGGTGAACTGGAATCTTAAAACCAAAGAGAATCTTGATATTGCATATGGAATTTATTTTTGGGTCGTGGACACAGAATTTGGCCACAAAACTGGCAAACTGGCCATAGTGAAATAGGGGTGATGACGATGAAATCAAAAATAATCATTCTTATTATGCTTCCTTTGTTAGTTCTTGGACAGGCAAAAGTGGGTACCAGTGCAGCTCCCTTTCTTGGTATTGACGTTGGTGCCGTTGGAATTGCCCTGGGAGGTAGCCAGGTAGCCCGTGCCCAGGATGCTTCTACGATCTATTGGAATCCCGGAGCTTCGGCACAATTGCATGGAAATCATCTGCAGTTCACCAGTAGTAACTGGTTTGTAGATTCAAAATTTCAATACGCCGCCGGTATTTTCAAATTGACACCTTCTGACGCCTTGGGCCTCAGCTTTACCATGCTTGATTATGGTGAGGAGGAGATCACCGATGTCGACAATCAGGATGGAACGGGACAATATTGGGGCGCCAGTGATTTATCTGTGAGTCTGAATTATTCCCGTATGCTTACTGATCGTTTCTCTATTGGAGGTACTGGAAAATACATCCAACAAAAAATCTGGCATGAAACCGCTTCATCAATGGCTTTGGATGTTGGTATCCTATTCCGTACCCAGATGGACGGTCTACAAATTGGAATGAGCATTTCCAATTTTGGAGCAAACATGCTGCTGGATGGTGCCGATTTGCTGACCCGGATTGATATTGATCCTGATAACACTGGCAACAATGAAACCCTGGTTGCCAAATTAAAAGTTGACGACTGGCCATTGCCTCTACTTTTCCGCCTTGGCGTGTCTTACAAGTTTCCACTGGGCTCAACCACTGATTTCACAATACTGGCCGATGCGCTGGTCCCTTCTGATAATGTTGAAGTTATCAATACTGGGATTGAGATGGCTGTATTCAATAAATTTTTCCTGAGGACCGGTTTAAAAAATATCGGGAATGAAACCAGCTTGATTAAATATTCAGCCGGTGGTGGCCTCAGAGTGCCTATGAATGGCAGCACAATGAGTTTTGACTATAGTATGCAGGAGTATGATTTTTTCGGATTAATTCATACTTACGGCATTGAATTTTCATTCTAAATAAGCAATAAAAAACCAGAGGAGGTTTAAATGCGCTTTATAGCTACACTAACCCTTTCACTTATGATGATAGTCTCTTTATCAGCTGAAGTGAATGTAACCTTCCGTGCAAATACAGCATTTGTACCGGATACACTTAACGCTAACAGTACTGTTCAGATGCGTGGTGCACTCCCAACGTTGACATGGGACAACACATCCCCTGTTGTTTTCACCAATGTCGGTGGTGATTATTGGGAAGCAACCATGAGTGTTCCTGATGGAACCGTTGGTGAATATAAGTTTTTCACAAACTCACTGCCCGCTCCCATTGATGCTGCATGGGGTGGCTGGGAAGGCGATCCTAACCGTAGTTTGGATCTGTCTGCTTTTACCGGTACCGATACGACTCTGCCACTGCAGTATGTCAATGGCTATATGAATGGTGCCCCTCAGTATGATGCTCCCTTCGAAACCAATGACTCAACATTTGCCATCCATATCCGTGTAAATATCCAGGGATATGAGGATTTCAATGATGAAACCATGTGGGTAGGTGCTCGTGGTTCAAACATGGGTGACTGGAGTCAAGCTGGAGAGATGGATTGGGGTAAAACCTTTTTCCTGACCCAGGAAAGCCCACACGCCAATGGTGGCAGTCAACAGTATAATGCTGCTAATTTCTACTCTGGCACACTACATATGCCAAATACCTATGCTAACGCAGGTGTTGCTGTGAAATTCGTAATACATAACGCAGATGCTGACCCTACAGAGGATTGGGGCAATATGGTGGCAGAAGCTAGTTATCAGAATGAAACCAGCACCACGGGAGCAGATACTACTTTGTATTGGGAATGGTTCAATGGCATGGTTCCCGCTGGTTTTACCGGTGCAGATACAACTGATCTGACCTTCAAAGCTGATTTCTCGACAACTATTAATGAAAATGGTTATCAGGTTGGTGATTCCGTGATTGTACGTTACGGATATTTCGGTTCTGCCATGGAAGTTGGTGTTGCTGGCTTGACCAAAGAAGGTCTTTTCGGTAATGTCTACTCTGTAACTATTCCAGATGTTGTTCTGTCATTTGGCGAGAACCTTTACTATCAGTATTATAAACTGGATGATGAAGGCGCCGAATACCGTGAAGTATATTTCAACTTTGATTATGAAGGAGACACACCCTCAGAAGCAGAACGTCGCGAAGTACTAATCGAAGGCGTTGATGCTATGGTTATGGATGATGTGATCAGTACTGTTGATGCACGTCGTCAGCCTCTCTTCCGTAATACCAACTCTGTTGGTGGCCATGTTACTGTATCTTATACCTTAGATATGCGTCCAGCCTACTGGCACGTAGAACGTGGTGTGGTTCTGGATGATATTCAGGGCAATTTTGATATCGCAACAACTGCACAGATTGACGAGATGGGTGCCTTCATGAATGGTCCTGCCACTGGTGGTTGGACAGGTTGGGGACTTCCACTTGCTGAGTTAGAAGAAAAACAACTGTTTGATGATGCCACACATGGTGACCTGGTTGCCGGTGATAGCGTTTACACACTGCAGATCGAATATGCTCCCGATAGCACCAACAATGTTATTGGTCAGGAATTCAAATTCGGTATCGGTGGTGGTGACAACGAGAGCAGCTATGGCTTGAACCATATTGAGAACATCAACGATGCTCAAGATACATACACCATTGCCTCTGCATGGGGTAGCATCAATCCTAATTTCTACCACATGTGGAATTATGATGCCAACATGGGTTATGTAGCAATTGATGAGGTTGTTGCTCCTGAAGCTCTGAGTCTGTCTCAGAACTATCCAAACCCCTTCAACCCAACAACCAGCATTAACTATGTGCTTCCTGAAGCCACTAGTGTTGAACTGACTGTTTTCAATGCCCTTGGTCAGGAAGTTCGGACTTTGAAGGCTGGTCATTACAATGCCGGAAGTTATTCCGTTAACTGGGATGGTCTTGATAACACAGGAAATATGATTTCCAGTGGTCTGTATATTTATACGCTGACTGCAGGAGACCAGAGCATAAGCAAGAAAATGCTCATGCTGAAATAATCGTATGTTGCGATTATTGTAATCTTGAACAGGGTGGAGGAATTATTCTCCACCCTGTTTTTTTAAGGGGAATTCTATTTCATAACGATGCAACTTTACACACAACAGATCAGGAGTAAAAAAATAGCAGCAGTGTTCCTGACTGTCTTGATCGTGCTGCCTATGTATTCTTGCTGGATGACTCCAGAATTTGCTACAGGTCCTACCGGGGTGACTGACGATTTTTCAGCGCACCCAATGAATGCGGGAAGAGAAACTCAAAATTTTAGTGATTTCATTACATCGGTTTATCAGGCTCCTGCTGACCAACAGCAAAACCTGGTAGATTCCTTCATGCTTTGGGCAGATAGTGCTACGGGTATTCCATACATAGAAGATACGTCTGCCATTTTCCTATATCAGACCAACTCCAACATCGAAGTAGCTATTGCCGGAGACTTTACTGGTTGGGATCCCTCAGATCAAAATATGTCACGCCTATCAGCTACAAATTTATACTATAAAGAATATGAATTTGAAGTTGATGCCCGCCTGGATTACAAAATTGTCGCCAACGGGAATTGGATTCTGGACCCATTGAACCCCAATACCTGTTCTGGGGGATACGGACCCAATTCAGAATTGTCCATGGCAAGTTACATACAGCCACTTGAAATTCAGGAGTATGATTTTTCCCATGGACATGTGAGTATCACAAGTTTCTCTGACACTACACAGGGCAGAACCAGGCCAGTCAAGATTTATACACCTCCTGGCTATGCAGAGGGCAATCAAAATTATAGAACGATCTATTTTCATGATGGGTCAGAGTACCTTACCCTGGGATCAGCTGACAACGTGCTGGATTATCTTATCGTCACGCATGCTATTCCACCGGTGATCGCAATTTTTGTGGATCCCACCAATCGCAATGATGAATACTCCTATGACTATGAATTTATGGAGATGTTTGTTAATGAGCTGGTTCCCTGGGTTGATTCAGCGTACAGAACCATGGAGGGTGCAGAGAATAGGGGCGTTGCCGGGGTGAGTCTCGGAGGACTTACTTCCCTTCTGTTTACAATCCAGTACCCAGAGGTCTTTGGGAATTGTGGAGCCTACAGTCCGGCAATATGGATCGGAGATATTCGAACTCAATATGCTGAACATTCGGTTTTACCGGTTAAAATATATATGGATGCTGGAACCTATGAACCATCAATTTTCAACAGCTCCCTTGAGCTCCTGGAGACTTTGGAAGTCAATGCCTGGGAGCATAAATGGGAAAGTTGGCATGAGGGGCATTCCTGGGGTGCCTGGCGTGCCCATCTCGATGAATCACTAACCTATTTCTGGCCATTGCATACCAGTGGAATTGATGAGAGTTATTAGAACCCGCAGGGACAACCCTGAAGGAGAATCAATCTGATGAGAACTAAACTACAGCACAAAAGGTCATTAGTCACTACGGTCAGGACTATGCTTTTGATGATGATTCTCACGTGTTTCGGCACCGGAAGTTTATGGAGTGCGGAGGAATCCACAACTACTCTCCATCTCTGGCACCCTATGCCAGCTCCCAGTAGAGCTGTTTTAAATGAACTGGTTGCTGACTATGAAGCCCTCAATCCTGATATCAATGTTCATATGCTCTACAAGGAAAATGAAGAAGTTCGTATGGCCTATATGTCTGCCACTGGTTTCACAGAGGGTGGACCCGATCTGCTATATGGCCCTAGCGACTTCACCGGTGCGTTGGTTGAGATGGATATCATTAAACCACTGGAAAACTATTACACCGAAGCCGAACTGGCCGCATTTGATCCCAAAGGTCTCACCTGGTACAATGACCATTTGTATCAGATAGGAGATGAACTGGGGAATCATCTGGCCCTGGTTTATAACAAACGTCTTTTTGCTGAAGTAGGGTTGGATAGACCACCTGAAACGCTTCAGGAAATGATTGAATTTGGCAAGAAACTTACCATGGATAAAAATGGTGACGGGATCATCGATCAATATGGTCTGGTCTGGAACTTTACAGAGCCCTTCTTTTTTATGCCCTTCTATGCCTCCTATGGTGGTTGGGTAATGGATGAGGAACAGAATCCAACCTTGAATAACGAAGCTGCTGTGAAGGCTTTCAAATTTGTAACCGATATGCGGGACGTACATGGCATCATCCCCACTGAATGCGACTATGATATAGCGGACTCAAAATTTAATACGGGCGCTGCCGCCATGCTCATCAATGGCGCCTGGTCCTGGGCCAAATATATGGAATCACCCCACGTAGATTTCGGATTGGCCGTATTGCCTGTGAACGAGGAAACTGGATTGTTTCCAGCGCCCATGATTGCCACTAAGGGTTACTATGTGAATCCCTATCTGGAAGGTGAACGTTTGGATCAAGTTCTTGCTCTGATGAAATTTCTCACCAGCGCAGAAGCTCAGTTCAAATATGCCAGTCGACTGGCTACTATCCCCACGCTGCTAGAGGTGAGGGAACGTCCTGAAATTGCAGAAGACCCGGTTATTAAAACATCAATCGAGCAGGTGAGCAGGGGTAAGGCCATGCCCATCTCGCCTCAGATGCGAGCCATATGGGATGCCATGAGGCCAGCTTATCAGAATGTTCTGGGTGGCAACATGACTCCTGAAGAAGGCGCTGCCTATCAGCAGGAACTGGCTTCACAGAAGGTTGCTGAATTGTTTGAGGGCCAGGATGTTAACCAGGATGCCGTGAATATTACCGCAATCATTGTTTATCTGGCCGGTCTTATACTGGTTGTCTGGGCACTATACAAATTGTTTGTCGCATTTATTATGCCCATGATTCGAGGCATTCCCGGTGTACAGGTCAAAGAATCCCGGTTTGGGGTCTACATGGTTGCACCAGCCGCCATATTCATTTTCGGTGTGGTAGTCTATCCCTTTTTCTATAATCTGGTCATATCATTTTCAAACATGGGCTTAACCACCGTGAATGACTGGGAGATCATCGGTCTCTCACAATACGGCAAGGTGCTCACGGATTCCCAATTCTACCGATTTTTCATGAAAACCATTGTCTGGACGGTGGTTAATGTTGGCCTCCATGTAACCTTTGGAATCATGCTGGCTCTGCTGCTCAACCGACCTTTACCCGGGAAGGGAATAATTCGGGTATTGCTGATTCTACCCTGGGCGGTTCCCAGCTATATCACTGCACTTACCTGGCGTGGGATGTTTAACATTGATTATGGTGCTGTTAATGTCATTCTCAAGAATGTGTTCGGTATTCAGCCCATCTCCTGGCTCATCGATCCCACCAATGCCTTTATTGCCACGATCATTACCAATGTCTGGCTGGGGATTCCCTTCATGATGATCATAGCGTTGGGAGGATTACAAGCCATACCTCAAGAGCTGTACGAAGCAGCCTCTATTGATGGTGCCTCACCCTGGCAGCAATTCAAGAAAATAACACTGCCGCTACTAAAACCGGTTATGGTGCCAGCCATCACGTTGGGTATTGTGTGGACTTTCAACAATATCAATGTGGTCTGGTTGGTTTCCAATGGGGGTCAACCTGGAGATCAGACTCATATCCTGGTTAGCTTTGTCTACCGAGCCGCCTTTAACCTGTATCGATATGGCTACGCAGCGGCTTTTAGCTTTATGATCTTCCTTATGCTGGCATTTTTCTCTGTGAAATTCATGCAGAAAAACAAAGCCACAGAAACGGCTTATTAAGATGAGAAACTTCAATATGTCATATAAATCTGGGGATTGCCACGCTCACTCCGTTCACTCGCAAAGACTACAATTTCAAACTCAGCGTTCTCTGTGCTGTCTGTGGTTAAGTAGAAAGGGGAGGTGAGAATGAAAAAAACATCAGCACTTCAGTATATCTTAATCTACAGCGCGCTGGCACTGGCTGTAGCGTGGTCCATATACCCGATCCTTCGCGTGGTTACTATTTCCATTCGCCCTGGTGACAACCTGCTCAATGAGAGTCTGTCGATTATTCCTGAGGATTGGAGTTTTCAGAACTACATCACCCTGTTTACCGATCATCCCTTTGGAACCTGGATCTGGAACTCCATCCTGGTCACCGTTACTGTGGTAATCACAGGCGTGGCCCTGGCTTCAACAGCTGGATATGCACTATCCAGATTTCGTTTTCCAGGACGTGATGCCAGCTTGCTAAGTCTCTTGGTAACCCAGATGTTTCCTGCGACCATGATGCTGTTGCCCCTCTTTATCATGCTCTCCAACCTGCATTTGATTAACACCTATCTTGGGCTCATTGTAATATACTCATCAACCGCTTTACCCTTTTGTGTCTGGCAAATGAAGGGTTATTATGACACCATCCCTTACTCCTTGGAAGAGGCTGCCAGAATTGATGGTGCCAGTCGATTTATGGCCTTCTATAAAATAATTTTACCGCTGGCGTCCCCAGCATTGGTCATCACAGCCTTGTTTTCATTTATGTCTGCCTGGACAGAATACATAGTGGCGGCTCAGGTACTGTGGTATGAAGAAATGTTTACTCTGCCCATCGGATTAAAATCATTTCAGGCCAATATGACCACGGAATGGGGCCTGTATGCTGCTGGTGCAATAATCGTATCCATCCCGGCTATTGCACTCTTTCTCTTTTTAACAAAATATCTAATTGGTGGACTTACGCTGGGTTCTGTAAAGGGCTAGCACCACTCCCGGGAAATCTTTATGAAAAATCTTTACACAATTCTTACTCTGTCCCTGATTGTACTTTTGATATCAGGTTGTGAACCCCTGTCGGTTGAAAGACAAATGCTGGATTCAACCTGGAAACTCAAATATGATCCTGACAAGATTGGTCTGAGAGAAGGCTGGTTTGACAATGATCATGACCGATCCAATTGGGAAACATCCCAGGTGCCTGGAGAATGGTCCGATGCGGATTACGATGGGTTCGCCTGGTATTCCACCGAAATCCAGGCCAAAAATATTGCAGCTGGCTACAATTTGGCCCTGGTGTTTGAATCTGTGGACGACAACGCAGTGGTCTGGCTGGATGGACGCTTGTTTGGCAAGCAAATGGGCTGGAACATAAAATTCTATTTTGATATTGGAGAGCAATTAGCTGATGGGGAAAAACACCATCTTGTATTGCGAATTGAAGATACAGGAGGTCCCGGTGGCATCAACAAACCGGTCTACTTGGAGCCATATGTGGATGAAATGGACCTGCTAAGATCTCCAGCCAGCAAGCAGACTGCGCCTGCGGCTCCCCAGTGGGTACAGAATGCGCCGATTTATGAAGTCTTTGTGCGTCAGCATACTGAGGAAGGAACCTTTCTCTCACTGATCGAGGATCTGGATCGTATTCAGGATCTGGGCATTGAGTTAATCTGGCTCATGCCTATTCACCCCATTGGAGAGGAGCATCGAAAAGGATCAGTGGGTAGTCCCTATGCCGTCCAGGATTATTACGCTACCAGCCCTGAACTCGGTTCTCTGGATGATTTTAAGCTACTTGTAGAGGAAATTCACAAACGGGATATGCACATTATCCTGGATTTCGTAATGAACCATTCTGCCTGGGATAATGAGTTAATTGAGAACCACCCAGATTGGTACACCCACGATGATGCAGGTCAGATTATTCCTCCCAATACTGACTGGAGTGATGTGGCTGATCTAAACTATGACAATCCTGGATTACGAAAATATATGCTTGAGATGTTACAGTGGTGGATCACTGAGACTGATATTGATGGTTATAGATTTGATGTAGCTGAACTGGTTCCCTATGATTTCTGGGCAGATGCTAAAAAGGCCTGTCAGGATGTGAAACCTGAAGTTTTCTTTCTGGCGGAAGGCAAAGTTCCTGAACTGCATCTCAATGGCCACGATATGACCTACTCCTGGAACATGTGGGAAGCGATGATTCAGATGTCACAGGGGAATGCAGATCCAACAGAGGTTAAACGTTCGTTTGAGTTGGAGCAGTTCCAGTATCCCAAAGGGGCTCTGCGTATGCGCTTTACAGAAAATCACGACAAAACCAGAGCCGCAACGCTCACACCAACCAGGGAGCTGAATATGACGACCTGGGCATTTACCGCATTGATGAAGGGTAACCCCATGATTTACGCCGGACAGGAAGTGGGCATTACCGGTGAGTACTCTCCAGCCATATTTGAGCGTATACCGCTCGATTGGGAAGCTGGCGATATGGGTATCTCTCAGATGATGTCTGATGTGCTTGGTCTGCGTAAAACATACATAAAACCCGATTCTCCCTTTCAGATCATAATTGCCAATAATGATAAAAAGATCATGGCCTACCAGCATGGTCCGCTGATAAGTTTCTACAATTTTTCTGCAGATACCTTTAATTTCTCAGCAGGGGGTATGGATTCCATCCTCTATGGAGGCATCTCCCTCAATGCCGACAGCACACTGTCGCTCTTACCACAACATTTCGGAGTAATAAAATGAAAAACCTGAAATTTAGCCTCCTGTCACTGTTAATGACGCTTGGCCTTTTTGCCCAGACTGATGTCGCCTACTGGGAACCTGTCACCATTACGCAGGGTGGATCAGTGGATATCTTCTACAACACCATCAATGGAACCCTTCCCGACGATTCTCCCAATGTCCTCATTCACCTTGGTTGGAATGATTGGACCAATGTCGAAGATTTACCCATGACTGCTCAGGATGATGGCTGGTGGATGTATCATTTTGATATCCCTGAAGAAGCAGACATTCTGGATTTTGTCTTTCAGGATGGTGCTGGCAATTGGGATAATAATGGGGGCGAAGGCATAGACTGGCATATCGCTGTAGATGTCCCTGGACTATGGGAGCCGCTTTTTCCTGGTCCCAATGACACCATTCGTATAAGCATTCAAAACCCCATTCCAGGTAACCTATGGTGGGGCGTAAATAGTTGGACGGCCCCACTGGAGATTTATCAACCAGAAAATACAGAAGTGGGAGAGGCTGGTTTATCTGTTGAAAGTGCACTGATCGGCCCTGACACTAATGATGTATCCTATATTGAGATTGGACCTTTCAATAGCCCATTGCAGCCGGTAACCAGTGTTGATTTTGTGTTCAATTTTATCAATGGGGTCTGGGATAACAATAATGGTAATGATTATGAGTTCAATCTGAGGTATGTAGCTACTGCTCAAGATCCCAGTGTAGACATGGTCAATATTGATGCTATTCATGTCCTTGAAGAATCACAACTCGTACAGGTTGAGTTGGAAAATGCTGAGTATAGTGAATTGCTCCTGGATGGGGTTTCACAATACACTGGGGATGGGATCAGTTTCGATCATACTATGACAACTACTGACCTGGGAGTTGGACGTCACGAACTAATCGCTTTTGCCCGACGTGATAATCAACGGGTGATGATGGATATCAAGACCGTCTGGAAAATTCCTGAACTCGTTGAAGAGGCATTCCCCACCACGGATGATATTGGAGTATTTGAACGAACTGATGGGAGTATCACCTTTTCACTCCTGGCTCCTGGTAAGGCATTTGTCTCACTGGTGGGTGACTTCAATGGTTGGGATCCAGATTCTGGACTTCTGAAGTATGATCCAGCCCAGGATATTTTCTGGACCAATATGATGCTTGAGCCTGGTAGCCACGAATACATGTATAAATTGAACGGTGAAAAATTGGTGGGTGACCCCTTTGCAACTGATGTGAACTGGACCGATGCCGCAGGGAATGAACATTGGTCAGCCTCTAACCAGAAGTGTGTGGTACATATTGGTGTGGATGATTTTCCCTGGACTGATGATGAATATGTCCGTCCTGAAATGAAGGATTTGATTGTCTACGAAACACTTATTCGAGATTTAACTGCTACTCGTGATATCAATGGAATGATTGGAAAATTGGATTACCTGGCTGATCTGGGCATAAATGCCATCGAGCTTATGCCGCCGACTGAATTTCCTGGTGAAAATTCATGGGGGTACAACCCTGCATTTTTTATGGCGGTTGAATCAGCTTATGGTACGCCTGCTGAAATGAAGGAATTTGTGAATCAGGCACATCAGCGCGGTATTGCAGTTATTGTGGATTTAGTGTTTAATCATACTGATGGAAGCTCCCCCTATTACCAGATGTATGGAGATGATTACACCTACTCGCCATATATACATGATGAATCCAATGCCTGGGGCTTTCCAGATTTTGATCATGCCCGTAATGGAACACGGAAGCTAATGTCAGCCACGGTAAGACATTGGATCAATGAGTATCACATTGACGGTTTTCGTTATGACCATACACCGGGTGTAGGCTGGAGCGGCGCCACTGATTTTGGTATCAGCTATTTTGCTAACGAGGCCTATCTCGCTAACAATCAAGTCTATCAGATCGCAGAACATTTTGATAGTGACATCTGGGATTTAATCAACACCACGCATATTAACTCTCACTGGCATGATGTTTTTCATGACCAGATGAAAGCCAATTTAAGACAAGGGCAGTTCGAAGGTTCCTATTATGGAGATATGGAAGATACTGAGTTAGGGATTAGTTATGCAGCCCATGGTTTTCCAGATGCGGCTACCTGTGTAAACTATATCGAAAGTCATGATGAGCATCGCATCATATTTGAGGCGCAAACCAATACTGCCATTTCGCATGAGCAAGCCCTTCAAAAAGCCAGACTGGCCCCTCAGGTTCTGTTTTCATCAACCGGTATTCCCATGTTTTATATGGGCGCTGAGGTTGGAATGGATACAGAGCGAACCCTGGACTATAACCCTGTACAGTGGGATAACCTGGATTCACCAGAAAACGCAGCCATCTTTTATCAGTATGAAAAAATGATCTGGTTGCGTAACAATTATCCTGCGTTGCGATCAAATAATATCAATGTGGTACTCAAATCCGACTGGCAGAAATCGATTGTGTTTCACCGTGTTCTGGATGGATCAGCAGTGGTTGTTGCAATCAATTTTGGTACTTCAGATCAAACTCTGGATCTGGAATTTCCATGGGCAGGGACCTGGTATGAGTATACTGAGGATGACACAATGGATATCGAGTCGAACTGGTTTGGATCCTATACCTTACCTGCATCCTCTGCTCGTATTTTTACCAATGAACGCCATTGGGTTGGAACTGAGGAGAAACCAAGTCAACCACTGAGCTACTCACTTTATCCAGCTTTTCCCAACCCATTCAATCCAAGCACCACATTGAGGTTTGATTTGCCTGTAGCTTCTCAAGTCAGATTAAAAATATTTGACATCCGCGGTCGGGAAGTGTGGTCCCACAACAGTAACCAGCAGGCTGGTTCACATCAGGTCGTGTGGTCTGGTGTAAACCTGATGAATGAACCGGTCGCAGCAGGTCTATATTTTGCAGAATTAAGCACACCGGAGTATCGCAAAGTCAACAAGCTCATGCTTGTGAAATAACGACCTTATCAATTTCAGTACCGGCAAGTAGGAGAGGTATCTCCTACTTGTCGCATTTAAAATCCTGAGTTTTATGTACCGAGGGTCCAAGGGTAGGATTTATGTCACCCTTTCAGGATTTCATAACGCCAGGTGGACAAGGATAAAGATATACCACCCCTTCGGGTTTCATAATTGACAATTCATGACAAGGTCAACTCGCATCAACAAATCCCGAAGGGATGACATAAATCAAGCCCAAGAACGAAACCATCACATCAACAAATCCCGAAGGGATGACATTATTCAAGCAAACCACCAAACATTCCCCCAAAAATGAGATAACCCCAAATGGCCGGAACCTATTCCCAAATCTACATCCAGGTAGTTTTCGCCGTTCGCGGCAGGCGTAACCTGTTGCAAAAGCCCTGGCGAGAAGACGTGTTTAAATACATGTCAGGTATTATCACTGCAAAAGGGCATAAACCCATTATCGTAAATGGGGTATCAGATCATGTGCATCTATTCATCGGATTAAAGCCTTCCATGGCAATATCTGACCTGGTGAGAGACATTAAAAATAATTCATCAAATTTTATCAATTCTAATAAATTCATCAAAGGAAAGTTTTCCTGGCAAGCCGGGTATGGTTGTTTTTCTTATGCCCATTCGCAAATTGACCGGGTTTATCAATATGTATTGAATCAGGAAAAGCATCATGCAAAGACAACATTTCGGGATGAATATTTTGAGTTCCTGAAGAAATATGAAGTAGAACATGATGAGAAATATTTGTTTGAATGGTTGGATTTATGACACCCTTTCAGGGTTCATATTATTCGATGGACAAGGATAATAATATACCACCCCTTCGGGGTTAAATAATGAGAAACATGGGGCATAGTAAATTATGAACAGCGTTAGAACCTATAACTGGTTACCATTTCTATATCTATGCATCACATCCTTGCTTGTTAGCTGTGGTTCTGAACAATCTGCAAAGCTGCCCAGCATGGAATTGGAACCTGGGAGCCAGCGAGAGATTGCCTATACGGATAAAGGTGATGCATTCTGGGTTACCCGGTCAGGTGGCTATAACAATTCGCCCTGGCATGGCTTGAGTGCCGCTAAACGCGCATACCTTGAAGATGTATTCGTTTATGCCAATGGTCAATTGTTGCCCCGCGAGACTGCAGATATAACTGTGACCCCTGTGTCCTTGATTCGTGAATACCCCCAGCGAGGAATCCGCGAAACCTGGACCCTGCTGGATGAACAACGCACCCTCGTGCTTGAGCTTGAGGCAGAGAAAGAAATACAGTGGACCATTCAACCAGCCATCATGGGGGGGAGTGGAGCTGATGATTTCGATATTCACACCTCAGAGCAAGAGATGAATGTGTTGATCAGACGTTTGGCTAAAATGCCCTCATCTTATCCGCATCTCAAATTCTGGTTTTCGCAAACCATAGAATGGTCGACTCCAGCACAACCTGATCTCCCACTGTATAATGCCTATTTACCTCAAAAAGCAGATTCTAAAGGGTCGCATGAGCTAGTCATCGTGGTATCCCTCGATGAAGATGAACAGGAGATGGAGATTAAGCCCACCTGGATTGAAAGTGCACGGAGTCAGCGTACCGATAGAATCCTTCAGCTTCTGGAAAACACCCGAACCACTAGCAATCTGGAATCTCAGGATGAAGCCCTGGCCTGGGCGCATAGTTCAATCAGCACACTGGTCATGAATCAGATGGGCAAGGGTATCTATGCCGGCCTGCCCTGGTTTGATGATTATTGGGGTCGTGATGCCTTTATCTCGTTTACGGGTGCTGTCCTGGTCAGTGGTCAATTTGAGGCTGCTCGGGAGATATTGTTATCCTTTGCGGAATTGCAGAATACTGCCCCTGAAAGTCCCAATTATGGCCGCGTACCAAATCGAGCCCAACCTGAAGATATTATCTACAATACTAGCGATGGTACGCCCTGGTTTGTACGCTCGATCTGGGACTATTACCGCTATTCCGGGGACAACGAGTTTTTGAGCAAGATGTGGCCCAGCATCAAACATGCTACCCTTGGATCATTGAGGAATTGGGTGGATGATACTGGCCTCTTGCGACATGATGACGCCGATACATGGATGGATGCCAAAGGACCTGACGGTCCCTGGAGCCCGCGTGGCGATAGAGCCATAGATATTCAGTTTATCTGGCGAGATCAGCTAGAGATTACCAAGAGACTTGCTTCACAGTTTGGGGAGGGTGAGCTCAAGCAGCAGGTTTCAGAAGCTCTCCGAAATATAGAAAGCAGTCTGAGCCAATTCAGGGACAATGCTGATGGACATCTGGTGGACCATCTTAATTCTGACGACACCCAGGATGAACAGATCCGGCCCAATGTATTCCTGGTTCCAACACTATTTGCTGAAACCTGCGATTGGATCAGCTTTAAAACAATTGCCCCCCAACTCGTGACCAAAAATGGTGTACTGTCTCTGGCACAGTCAGATCCAAACTTTCATCCCTATCACCATTCCCCGACGTTGTATGTACAGGATGCTGCCTACCACAATGGCATCATCTGGACCTGGAACTCTGCTGCTGCAATCAGTGCATCAATTGACTTTCACCAGTACCACTACGCCCAGGCTTTGTTTGACAATTTGACCGCACATATTCTGGATCGGGGTGCCATTGGCACCATTGCAGAATTGACGGATGCCTGGCCTCAGAATGAACAACTCAATTTGTCTGGCACCTTTAGCCAGGCCTGGAGCATCGCTGAATATTTACGCAGCTTCTACCAGGATATACTGGGTGTTCAACCTGATCTGTCACAAGCAAGTGTGACGCTTTCACCTCGTCTTTTGGGGGAAATGAATCAAATCAGGTTTAATCATCCCATTGCAGAGGACAGATGGGATATTGAGTACAATGAGACTGAGAATAGTTTTGAAATCGCCATCAATCGAACTGAATCATCTGGGATAGCACTCTCCTGTGAAGTACTGTTCGGAACCACTCTGAACCACCTGAAACTGATATGGACTGGACAGAATATTCACCTGCGGTTTGAGAAACAGATGGGGCAGTGGACGGTTCCAGGGAATATCATTGACTATCAGGTTTCCATGGAAGCCATTGAGATTCCCATTAATAGTCTTCCATTCTGTGAAGTTGATACCAACATAGATGTACCCGTTCTCCGCGGTCCAAAACATCGGCTGTTAACTGCGAATGAAGTTAAAAATGAGAATGCGTTTGTTAAGACAATCAAGCACTTGACCGATTCCCGGGGCGATGATAGAGGTATCTCAGGAAATTTCATCTACCCCGCAAATCCCCATTTTGAAGATGGTATGGCCGATGTTCTGGAGTTGAAAGTGAGTGAAGGAGCAACATCCTACGGTTTTGAAATTAAATTTGACAACCTGGTGGATCCCGGTTGGCACCCTGAATATGGATACCAGCTGACCTATTGTGCCCTGGGGATCAGCTATTCACAAAAAACTGGTGTTTCTGATCCGGGGAAAAATTCTAGAGCCTCATTCCGAGATGGCTTCAGAGCTGACCAGATCATGTACATCAGTGGGGGACTCCAACTTGTGGACCAGACTTATGAAATCATGGCGGCATACATGCCAGATGATGCCAAGGTCGCTATTGGAAATGCTTCGACCGGTGTAGTAAAATTTTCACTGCCTAAAGAATTATTCAGCGGATCGCTTGCATCGAGTCAGATTCAATTAGCCGTTGGCTGCCAGGATGATCATGGTGGTGCCGGCATTGGAGATTTTCGCCCAGTAGAAACACAGGGCAGTGAATGGGCCGGTGGCGGCAAGGCAGTTGGTGAGACCTCCAATGTTTATGACTGGTTAACAGAGTAAATCGAGATGTGATGGAATCACTAGGCGAGGATTCGAATCCTCGCCTGGAAAATCGAAATGTCCTGACCTACGCAGAGGCTAGAGGTTTCGGCTGGCTCAACCTCCGGTGAGGGGGTCAGCTGACTAACTCATTAATTGCCATTAAAAAATAATTTGGAACCTATTCAAGTTGAATCATATTAAGAACCTATGAAGAGAGTGTGGAAAAATACTGCTATTTTGACCCTGATGCTTATCGGCATCATGCAGTTTGTACCATTCATCCCCAATCATAATTCTTGCCAGGCAGCTTGTTGCACCACTGAGGTTTCCTGTTGCGAGACAGGTATGGATTCAGGTTGTGATATGGCCATGACATCCTGTAGTGTCATCATGTTTATTCCCCTTATCTCAGCTCCATTGATAAAAGTTGAATCTAACATTCAGCTGGATATGGCGTTTGCACCAGAGCTTGAGATTGATGTCATTTCTACCCAACAAAATTTGATTGTTTCAGAGTCGTTTGCTTTACGCGAGGCCACGCCCCCAGACCAGACCCCGCTCCTTATTTAGACATCCCACATCCAGGAAAGACGCTGAGCTAAATGCTCAAGCATGTGTAGTTGTTAAAAATCCTGTTTTGGAGATGTTGATGTGTATCAATTAAAAAAGAAGAACACAAGCTTTGTCCCTGCCTATCTTATCATTTTTCTAATGTTTTGTACTGTGATATGGGGTAACGAGCAGAATCAAGAAAAACCTGTTCCCTGGCTGAAAACCATTCAAAATGGAAGCCGTGAGCTCCCTGCCCAGATTCAAGGGGTAGATGACCTACTGGAAATCGCGCTCTCAAATAATTCAGATCTGCAAGCTCAATTTGCTGAATGGATGGCACTGGCTTCGGATGTCAATTCTGTAGTCAGACTGCCAGATCCCACCCTATCAGTGGGGTATTTTATGGAACCTGTAGAAACTGCCCAGGGTCCACAACAGGCCAAATTCTCTCTGGCGCAGTCCTTCCCCTGGATTTCAAAAACAAGCGCCATGAGGCAGAGCAAAAATTCAAGAGCCAAGCGGGCTTTCGAAATGCTGAACAACAGCCGGTTGGCACTTAACCGGGACGTGAAAATTGCCTGGTTTGAGGCAATTTATCTCAGGACATCAATCACCCATAGCGAGCAGAAGCTTCAACTCACTAGAGACCTGGAGGAAATCCTTGATATTCAATACCGCAGTGCTTCTGTTTCCCATCAGCAGTTGATCAATACCCAAATGGAGACCCTCACACTTGCTAATCAGGTTGATAACCTCAGAGACAGGTTGTTTCAGGTTCAGCTCACCATGAGTCAATACCTTGAATTGGATGCGCCTTTCCCCCTGAATCAGATTCCCCATACTTTTCCTGTGAGTCAGCTGGCCGACACAGTTATCATCATTGACCACCCTCGCTTAAAAAGCATTGAACACCTTATTGACGAGGCGAAAGCGGAGCAAACAGCAGCGCATGCTGAATTTTATCCGGATCTCCGGATCGGGTTGGATTACATCGTTACAGATAAGAAATCCCAGAATGGTATCGATGTGCCAGAGAGTGGCCGAGACCCATTGATCATTACCGCGGGTATATCACTTCCTGTCTGGAACTGGCGGAGCAAAAGGGCAGGGGTTACTGCTTCAAAATGGCGGGAGCAAAAGGCTCAGTCCCTGCACAGGGTTGAGCTCACTCGCATTCAAGAGGAATACCAGACACTCAATTCTCGTCATATCCAGAGTTTGAGACAGATAGACTTGTATGCAAATCACTTAATTCCCAAAGCTCAGGAAATAGTTGATGTCCTCAATCAGGACTACATCAGCCAGAGAGTTGACATCATGCATATTACTCAAGCGAGGCAACGGCTCATTGATATGCAAATTAAGCTGGCAGACGCTCAACGATCTGCGAGAGTTGAAACCGCAATCCTGGTCTATCTGAGAGGTGAATAAAATGAATACTTTACTAAATGATTATACACAAAAAATTTTAGATCTGAAGTCAAACATCTGGTTGAAAATGGGTGGAATGCTTGCCATGGGCATTCTGATCGGAAATGTCATGTTCTCTGTTGAAACTCAAGACACTTCACCCAATCATGTTGCACACAATGAGGAATCCACATGGACCTGTTCCATGCACCCGCAGATAAAACTGGCCGAGGCTGGACAATGCCCCATCTGTTTTATGGATTTGATCCCCCTTAGCTCAACGGCGGGGAGTAGTAGTCCGTCACACTACTCACTTTCAAAAGCGGAAGTGAAATTAGCAAAAATCAGTACAAGCAAAGTTCATTCGGGTATCGCTCAGAGTGCGTTAAGCTTGTCAGGCAAAATCACATATGATGAGTCACGGGTAAAAACAATCTCGGCCTGGTTTCCCGGGCGTCTGGAAAGATTGTTTGTTGATTACACTGGGATTCAGGTCAAAGCAGGTGATCACTTGTTTGAGATTTACAGCCCTGAACTCTACTCAGTTCAGGAGGAGTTGCTACAGGCTTTCCGCAGATTGAATAGTCAGGCCTCACCGACTCCTTCAGAAAAAGCTGCATTCGGAGCCGTGAAAGAAAAAACAAAACTACTGGGGCTAAGCGATTCACAAATTTCAGCTGTCCTGAAATCCGGTCTGGCGCAATCAGTACTCCAGATAAACAGCCCTATCAGTGGCATTGTTACACACAAAAACGCAGTTGAGGGTCAATACGTTCAAACAGGAGAGCAAATATATTCTATCTCTGACCTTTCAAAGGTATGGCTCACACTGGAAGCCTATGAGCAGGACTTACCATGGTTGACCTATGGTCAGGAATTGACTTTTTCTGTGCTGGGCCTACCTGGTCAAACTTTTTCAGCCAGTATTAGCTATGTTGATCCTCTGGTCGATCCACTCACCAGAAGCGTTGCCATCAGGGCGGTCCTGGACAATACGTCAGGGATTCTGAAGCCGGGGATGCTGGCGGAAGCAAAGGTCTCCGTTCACTTTAACGGTGCGGGGCAGGTGCTCGCCCCTGATTTTTCAGATAAATGGATATGTCCTATGCATCCCGAAGAAATTTCAGGTGGTTCAGGGGATTGTTCAGTTTGTGGAATGGATATGGTCCCGGTGAATTCTCTGAATGAATCCCGGAGTATTGCCAGTTCTGCCCTTTTAATTCCAGCATCTTCAGTTCTCAGAACGGGATCCCGCGCCCTGGTTTATGTAGAAATTGAAAATTCAGACAGGGTGACTTACGAGCTCAGGGAAGTCATCCTGGGGCCAAGAGTGGGTGAGGAGTACATCGTCCTCAGTGGCCTCACCGAGGGGGAGCAGGTGGTGAGTAATGGCAATTTCAAAATTGATAGCGCCATGCAAATCGCAGGCAAACAAAGCATGATGAGTGCCCCGGAACCAAGCCAGCCTAAAACCCTGGTTGCTGATAGCTTTCTCGATTCACTCACACCGATCTATGCATCATACATAGCCTTGCAGACCAGTCTGGCTGGTGACGATCTGGTAACGGCCAATTCAAACTTTGCCAGGCTAGCAGCTCAGGTAAACCATGTGAGCAAAAGTGGAGTATCAATTCCCGATGCATGGGATCCCCTGATTTCAGCGTTAGGCTGGAATGCGGATCCAGAGCAGAAATTTAGCAAGATTGAAAATGCCCGCGCTGAATTTGAATCAGTCTCGGCCTTCGTATTGGAGTTGGAGCAAAATTTCGGACATACCTCAGAACGAATGTTGTATGAAGTATTTTGTCCCATGGCCTTTGATAATAAAGGTGCCTCCTGGCTCCAGAATTCCAGGGATGTTATGAATCCATACTTTGGCGCTTCCATGCTCAGTTGTGGAGAGGTAACTCAAACCTTCTCTCCAAGGATCGGCGAAGATGACTAAGCGTGAGACAAATTTCCTGGATAGAGTAATTCATCTACCACTGGAAAACAGACTCATAACCCTGATTCTGTTCATATCCATCCTGGTATGGGGGATTCTTTCGGCACCGTTTGATTGGGAGATTCCGGGGATTGATAGAGCACCAGTACCTGTAGATGCCATCCCGGATATAGGTGAGAATCAGCAGATTGTTTTCACGGAATGGGCCGGTCGCTCCCCTCAGGATATTGAAGACCAGATTACCTATCCCTTAACAGTGGCACTCCTGGGAACACCTGAGGTCAAGACCGTGCGTTCTTTCTCAATGTTCGGATTTTCTACAGTGTATGTGATTTTTAATGAGGGTGTCGATTTCTACTGGTCCAGGAGTAGGATTCTTGAAAAACTGAATGCCCTGCCATTGGGAACCCTGCCTGACGAGGTACGACCCTCTTTGGGTCCAGATGCCACAGCCCTTGGACAGGTTTTCTGGTATACACTGGAAGGACACAATGCCAAAGGGGAGGTGACAGGAGGCTGGGACCTTCACGAACTTCGCACAATTCAGGACTACTATGTAAAATATGGATTATCCACGGCTGAGGGAGTTGCTGAAGTTGCCTCGGTGGGTGGCTACGTCAAGGAATATCAGATCGATGTGAATCCCCAGGCGCTGCGTCATTATGGAATTTCACTGTTACAGGTGTTTGAGGCAGTTAAACAAGCCAACAATGAGATCGGTGCCCGAACAGTTGAAATCAACCGGGTTGAATACATGATTCGTGGTCTCGGCTTTATTAAAAGTCTGGGAGATATAGAAGCTACAGCGCTCAAAGTAGTTGATAATGCTCCCATAACCATTGCTGATGTTGCCCATGTGAGTTTTGGACCAGCCCTGCGACGGGGTGCTCTTGATAAAGCAGGTGCAGAAGTTGTTGGTGGGGTTGTGGTTACCCGTTATGGCGAAAACCCACTGGTAACCATTCAGGCAGTCAAAGAGAAGATCAAGGAAATATCTCCTGGCTTACCCGGCAAGACGCTTCCTGACGGCTCCGTATCCAAGATTGAAATTGTACCCTTCTATGATCGCTCCGGCCTCATCTATGAGACCCTGGGTACCTTAAACCATGCTTTACGGGATGAACTCATCATCACAATGATCGTCATCCTGGTGCTGCTCATGCATCTGCGGGCCTCAATCCTGATCAGTATGCTCATGCCTGCAGCTGTCCTCATCACCTTTGTGGGAATGAAACTCTTTGAAGTTGATGCGAATATTGTCGCACTATCCGGCATTGCCATCGCCATCGGTACCATCGTGGATATGGGTATTGTCATGACCGAGAATATTCTCAAAAAACTGGAGAAGGATGAGAATTCTACGCTGGCAAATATTTATGAGGCGGCGAGAGAAGTCGGACCCGCGATACTCACTGCGGTTTCAACCACGATTATCAGTTTCTTGCCCGTATTCACCATGGAAGGAGCCGAAGGAAAATTATTTAAGCCCCTGGCGTATACCAAAACCTTCGCCCTGCTATCATCAGTTGTTTTAGCGGTTCTGGTATTGCCTGTCATCGCCAGCTTCATTTTTTCCAAAAAGCAGCAGAACCCACGAACCCGGATATTGGCGTCGGGATTATTGTTGGCTGCATCAGTCTGGGTGGGTATTAGTTTCAATATTATTCTGGCCTTGATTCTGGGGATAATTGCCGTAATCCAATTGTCAAAACCCTGGCTTAGATCATACCCCTGGGTATTCCATACCAGGACCCTGAATGCATTGTTGGTCCTGGATATTGTCATCCTGCTTTCCCTTACCTGGGTCCCCCTGGGCCATGAATACAACATGCTGCTGAATTTCCTGTTTGTTGCCATTCTGGTTGGATCAGTACTTTGGGGTATCCGCGGTTATACAACTCTGTATCCCAGCGTATTGGCGTGGATGCTGACTTACCGAAAATATGCTCTCTTGATACCTGTTTTGATAGTCACACTTGGAATGAATGCCTGGCTAGGTTTTGATACCCTCTTTGGCTGGTCTCCAGATGTTATAAAAACGACGCGACCCTATCAAAAAATGACCCATGTCTTTCCTGGGCTGGGACGTGAATTCATGCCTGCTCTGGATGAAGGCTCCTTTCTGTACATGCCCACAACCATGCCGCATGCAGGGATGGAAGAATCCCTGGATGTACTCTCTACGCTTGATAGAGCGCTTTACTCAGTGCCTGAAGTAGAAGAAGTGGTTGGAAAAATAGGACGTGCTGAGACTCCATTAGATCCTGCTCCTCTGTCCATGATTGAATCAATTATCACCTACAAATCAGAATACAAACAGGATGCATCTGGAAACATCCTGAGATTCAAAGTGGATGGCAGTCATGACTTTGAGAGGGATGCGGAAGGGAAGTTGATTCCAGACGCTCGTGGGAAACCATTTCGACAATGGCGCACCCATATCCGCAACAACCAGGATATCTGGGATGAATTAACCCGCGCTGGTCAATTACCGGGGACGACCTCGGCACCAAAATTACAGCCCATTGCTGCCCGCATCGTCATGCTCCAAAGCGGAATGAGGGCTCCCATGGGTATTCGTATCCAGGGTTCCAATATTGAAAACATGGAGGCGTTCGGCATAGAATTGGAGCAGCATTTGAAGCATATTCCGTCTGTAAAAGCCAATGCAGTATTTGCCGATAGAATCGTCGGCAAACCCTATCTGGAGATCAACATCCACCGAGACGCCATCGCTCGCTATGGCTTATCCATTAGCCAGGTACAGCAGGTAATTGCCGTGGCGGTAGGAGGGAAGCAGGTTGGTTCCACCATAGAAGGACGTGAGCGCTATCCAATCAGGGTGCGTTATATGCGTGAGTTCAGGGAGGACCACGAGCGTTTTGAGTCCATACTGGTGCCCACTCCCTCTGGAGTACAGATACCCCTGGGGCAGATCGCAACCATCCGTTTTACACGTGGTCCTCAAGTGATCAAAAGTGAAAACACTTTCCTCCTGTCCTATGTTCTTTTTGACAAGCACCATGGCTATGCTGAAGTGGAAGTGGTGGAACAGGCCCAATCCTATCTGAGCGGGTTGATTGATACTGGTGAATTGAAAGTACCCGAGGGCATCAGTTACGCCTTCACCGGCTCCTACGAGAATCAGGTACGAGCAACCAAACGTATGCGATTGGTACTGCCTCTGGCATTAATTTCCATCTTTGTTATCCTCTATTTACAGTTTAAACGAACTTCAACCACCCTGATTGTCTTTTCCGGAATTTTTGTTGCCTGGGCCGGCGGGTTCACATTTATCTGGTTATATGGCCAGCCCTGGTTTATGAATTTCGCATTGGGTGGTCTGGACTTCAGGGAGGCCTTTCAAATTCACCAGATCAATCTGAGTGTTGCAGTATGGGTTGGGTTTCTGGCATTGTTCGGAATTGCCACTGATGATGGGGTACTGATTTCCACCTATCTGGATCAGCAATTCACCAAGAGCAAGCCGAGAACGCGAGAGGACATTCAGGCCGCGGCTATTCTGGCTGGTACAAGACGCATCACTCCAGCAATGCTGACCACTGCCACAACCCTGTTAGCGCTTATTCCAGTCTTGACATCCACTGGAAGGGGAGCAGATGTGATGGTACCCATGGCCATTCCTGCTTTTGGTGGGATGCTGTTTGCTATCTGCAATACCTTCATTGTACCAGTTCTGTATGTTATGGTGGCAGAGCGCAGACTATTAAGGTAGAATAAATGACAAATTCTGATGATAAAATTGATTTTAAATGCATATTGAAGTGTTATAACAAGAAGGAGAAAAATGGATGAATAAGCAATTATTTTCCGTCAGTGATATGAACTGCAGTGGGTGCGTTTCGACCATCAGACAAAGTCTGGAATCAGATGCAAGGGTCAAGGTTGTAGATATAAAATTATCGAAAAAACAGGTAAGCGTTGAGGGTGATCTCAGCTTTGAAGAAACTGCCGAAATAATTCGGGAGGCTGGATTTAAACCGGAAGCTGGTGTGGAAAAGAAAAGTTTCTTAGGAAATCTATTCTCCAGCTAATGCGAGCAATTCTACATATTGCAGCTCATTTTCTGGTTCCGGCAGCGGTTGCTCCATGGATGACCAGATGGCTGGAACTGCCCAGGAAATGGAATTACTATTGGCTAATCTTGGTTTCAACCATGCTTATAGATTTAGATCATCTGCTTGCAGATCCAATCTATAGTCCTGATCGCTGTAGTATTGGTTTTCACCCGCTACATACTTATTGGGCGATTGGTGCTTATGTGATCATGCTTGTACCCAGGCAATCCCGAGTGATTGCAATTGGGCTTCTGATTCACATTGTTCTGGATGGTATTGATTGCGCTATGATGTAGTTGAATTATTTTAATGATTATATAAAAAGAGAGGTAAACAAATGAGATACTTAATAGCATTGGTGCTGATTTCCGGATTGATGATTAGTTGTGGTGACAAAGAGGAGGCACCTGCCCTGAAGCATGACGGGCATGCTGATATGGAGATGTCAAAAACTCCTGCGGGAGAGGAAAAATTGATTTACTATACCTGCCCCATGGAGTCCCACAAGCATATACACAGTAGAGAAGCAGGTACTTGCCCTGAATGTGATATGACCCTGGTGCCTGGTGTGGTCACCACTGAAGACAAGATGGATTACTGGGGTTGTCCCATGTTGATCCACAGCCACATCCGTGAGGATGCACCCGGAAGATGTGTGGAGTGCAAGATGGAACTCAAACCCATGCGGCTCAAAACAACTTCCTGATCTATAGTTAACCTTGCGAAGGTTTTACACGTCGCGGCGTAGCCCATAGTGCGTAGTGGGAAACCTTCGCAAGGTTTTTCCATTCTCACATATGTACTCTGATTGGTATCGTTTATTACGTTTTTGAGTAGCTGAGGAAGGGCAAACACTTTTTGTTTTGAAAAGCTTGAACCAGTATTAACATCGTAAGATTTAATAAGCCATATAGCAGAAACTATCTGGAGGTTTCAGCCTCTGATATTCAGCTTTCAGCAATGAAATGAAAAAGGGTCTATCGCATGCAGGACATTCTAGATTTAATCCTAAGTAATAAGATATATATGATTGCAACCGTGGTCGTTGGTCTGGGGTTGCTAATCTTTCTCATGAAGAAGGTTTTTAAGCTATTTTTGCTGGTTGTGTTTATTGCCCTGGGTTACGCTGCATTCATTTATATGACTGAAGACGATCCCATGAAAGTCATTCAGCAGAAAATGGATTCAGGAAAAAATGCCATTGAGGACATTGATGATGTCACCAAGGACATTCGTCGCGAAGCCATAGATAAAGTTATTGATGACGTTGATAAGAAGCTAAAGGAAGCCGGGAAGAAGAAAAAGTAGCAACCGTCCCACCTCAAGACTAACAAATGTTTTAGTCGATTTTCCTGGATAGATATGATTTCTCAATATCTGCCAGATCTCCACGCGGAATAGCGGCAATCAGTCGCTTGGTATAGTCAGTTTGTGGATTCTGATAGACCTCATCAGCGTCCCCCATCTCTTCAATTTTACCTTCATTCATGACCACCATTCGGTCTGACATGAATTTTACCACAGACAAATCGTGAGATATAAAGATATACGTGAGGCCGAACTCATCTCTAAGCTCGTTTAAGAGGTTCAAAACCTGGGCCTGAACAGAAACATCCAGAGCTGAAACAGATTCATCACAGATGATAAATTCCGGTTGTACAGCCAGGGCCCGGGCAATACAGATCCTCTGCCGTTGACCACCGGAGAATTCATGGGGGTAACGGTTGTAATGTCCAGGATCCAGATTGACGCGTTCCAGCAATTCCTGCACTTTTTGACGACGGGTCGCATCATCAGCATGTAAGCCATGAACCTGCATGGGCTCCATAATAGCCGACCCAATTGTGATACGAGGATTAAGGGATGAATAGGGGTCTTGAAAAACAATCTGAATGCGGCGGCGAATCTCACGCAGCTCATCGCCTTCAATACCTGTGATATCTTTGCCGTGAAAAACAATATTACCAGCCGTCGGCTCAATAAGACGTAGGATGGTGCGACCCAGCGTGGTTTTTCCACACCCTGATTCACCCACCAAACCCAGGGTTTCACCCGGGTAGACATCAAAGCTCACATCATCCACAGCTTTTACATGATCCACGACTTTACTGAATAATCCCTCACGAATGGGGAAGTAGGTCTTGAGCTTTTGAACATTCAGAATCGGAGTTTTAGCGTACAGGTGTTCATGACGTTGAGCAGTTTCTTCAGGAGTGATGATGAGTTCATTAATGGCTTCATCCACCGATTGTTTGATTTCAATCATTTCACCGGCTTTGTCTTCAGCCATGAAGTCCGAGATGGTGGGTAAGAGTTTCAGACGGTGATCCAAGGGGGGACGGCAGGCCAGTAAACCCTTGGTGTACGGATGTTGTGGATTGGAGAATATTTCCCACACTGAACCCTGTTCCACAATTTTGCCCTTGTACATAACCACGACATGATCGGCAATCTCGGCAATAACACCCAGGTCATGGGTGATGAAAATGATACCCATATCGTGGCTGTCTCTAAGTTTTCGCATAAGATCAAGAATAGTGGCTTGAACCGTAACATCCAGAGCCGTTGTTGGCTCATCGGCGATAAGAATTTGCGGATTACAGGACATGGCCATGGCGATCATCACACGTTGTTTCTGACCTCCGGAAATTTGATGCGGATAGGCATCGATGATTTTTTCAGGTCGAGGGAGCTCAACTTCCTTAAAAAGTTCAAGGGTGCGTTCACGTGCTTCCCCTTTGTTCATATCCTGGTGCAGGATCAGGGCTTCCATAACCTGATCGCCACAGGTAAAAACGGGGTTCAAGGATGTCATGGGCTCCTGGAATATCATGGCAATTTCATTGCCGCGGAATTCGCGCATTTCATTTTCAGGGACTTCGGTGAGATCAACCAGACCTTTGGTTCGGGAATGGTACATGAGGCGACCACCCACGATACGACCAGGAGGGTTAGGGATCAGACGCATCAGTGAAAGTGAGGTAACTGATTTTCCAGATCCGGATTCACCAACAACACCGACAGTACGACCTTTCTCAAGACTAAAGCTGACTTTATCAACCGCTTTTACTGTACCTTCATCTGTACTAAAGACGGTTTCCAGTTCCTGAATCTCAGTAAGCATATTTTCTGACATATTTGAATTCACATCCTTTGACAATTTGTGGGTAAAAAACCTAAACCCGAGGCTGGAAATATAAAGCGTAATACCTCAGGAAAAAGGATGAACGATGATTTGCCCTTGTCCGACACTGGATTGACATTTTTTCACTCAACCGAACCAGGTTTCTTAAACCCTGGCATATACTTTCTCCATCAAAACTGATGAGCAGCTCCATAAGGAGCTGACTGGGCGTGACCCCATCTAGTAAAGTTTAAATTCTAATCTCCTTTTTGTGAATTGGGTTAGCTTCGCTGTAATAAAATACTTTATAAAAAATAATAAAAATTGAACATAATGTATGTTTATGCCCTTTATTTTTGCTATATATGAATGAAATGCAGTAATATAGTTTGGTATGCATCTCTTGAAGCCATATCTTCGGGTGCGCGATGCTGATAATTACGAGAATTTGTGCATGGCAGTAGCCTTGAATTCAGATGGATAGTACCCAGGATGGATAATTCCACAAACATATAACAAAAGTAGGATGGGGTTAAACATGGCCAAAAGGCAAGAACTACTGAGCAAAGAATTGAACAAAACCAGCGAGGCTTCGAGCCTGGTGGAGAAGTTCCATTCGGCAGAATGTTATGGTTTGCTAGGAGAAATTGGATTTCTCAGCGATGAACAGGTCGCTTTGATGCTTGACAAAGGGAAATTTTCTGAGCGACGGAATCGTAAACTGGAAGCTCTGCAAAAAATTATTTACGCTAAAATTGCCACACTTGAGGGCAACTTTGCCTTCGCCATGGAGTTGTATGATGAGGTCATGATCAAGATTAAGGTCCTCAAGCAGGGGGCACAGCAGGACAGCGCATTGGCATATTTTTATTATGAGTATGCTGGTTTTATGTATCGGGTAGGTGATCTCAGTGCAGCCTTGATGTATCTGGAAAAGGCCAGAGGGGTTGCAAGTTCCAATAAAATCAAACAGATGATATCCTACCAACTCATGGTGATCCAGGGTGATTCACTCAAGAAGTCTGCGTTAAAGAAATGGCTACAAAGCATTGCTTATTTTAATAAGTATGAGATGCAAGTCATGGAAGCTCAAGCCCACTATGATCTTGCTCTGTATTTTAATGCTCAGGAAAATGTTGCTGATGCTGCAGCCCATCTGGAGCTGGCACATGAGATGGCCGGGGCTGAAGGCTATATGTATATTTCCAGCAGTGTTGAATTCATTCGTGGATGCATGTTGGTCAAGCAGGATAGAATGAGTGAAGCCATTGGGTATTTTCAGGGATTAATCGAGAGGTCAAGCAGTGAATATTTTAAGACACGCTTGCATTTGAAACTTGCTGAATTGTTTAAACAAACGGAACAGGATGAGCAGGCCCTTGAATCTGCAAAAGCCAGTATGGAGATTTCTCAACGATTTGCCATGCAATCGGAATTGGCGGATGCCAGCTTGATACTGGGAAGACTATATCATCGCAGCAAAAAGGATATTACCAGAGCTTACTTCTATTTTCAACAGGCCTACGGGTCCGTCATGTTGCTGACGAAACGTGGGGTGTTGCTGGACAGCAAACGCAGTGCTATTGTTGATGCCTATGTAGATTTCCTTGAAGAACATTTCCCTGGTGATGTAACTGAATCGGCGAATGAAGATTTATTCGCTTTTTCCAAAGCTTTAAACTGGGTAAGAATCAAAGATTTATTCCATTATAATCTGTTCCTGTATCATTATATGAACACCGGCGTCGGTAATAAAACATTAGAGGCCCTGGATTTTCCAGCATCTTCGTTTTATTCGGCCACTGAACGTCTTCGCAGTCGTGGAATTACGTTTCCGAATTTCCGTCGAAATGATGTGGATGTACCCAGTGAGAACTATGTGGAGGGATTGCAGCAGTACTCTCGATTACACAGGGAAAAGACCTGGGTAGAGATCAACGAACGGTTTGAAAAAGACATGCTGGCCTACCACTATAAGCTGAACAACTACAACAAAAAGTTGTTGGCCAAACATCTTGAACTGGCTTACTCAGGAATTGTAAACCGGACTAAATATCTGACGGCGGGTCAAGACTGAAACTATCTTAAGACAAGACAAAAAAATAAGTCCGATTTCATTTTGATGAGGGGACTTAAATACATAGTCTTGGTTCTCTTTATTGGTTCCGGGGGGCATGGGATGGCCCAAGAATTTCCTATCGGGGCCTGGGGCTTTTATTCGGGAAACACTCCAAACTATACTGATAACTTGGCCTGGTATGATTCTGTAAATGGTAGTTGGTCAGGGAATACGATTGTCTCAAGATGTAGAGCCAATCAAGATTTTGGTACCTGGTTTGATAGTCTGGAAGCAAACAACCTTAAAACCTATTTAGTGAGCGATGGATACCGTGATTTGGGGCTTTCCTGGTTTGCAGCATCCTACAAGAACAAAATTATTGCCTACAGGCGTGAAGCTGAGAGTGGGATAGCTGTACATCCTGTTTACCCCGAAGTCCAAAATATCTTGAGGGACATGCTTGAGAGGAAACGATTTCTCTATGACTGGGATGCGAAATTGGATGTATCGGATCAAGGATATGCTCCTCCTGCAGGGTATGCTCATGAAGATTATTTGGCAGAAAATGGAATGGCGCGTTGGATCAATCATGAAGGTTGGCTATTGCGTGGACTTAGGATTGGCACCCAAGCCCACATACCATGGGTGGAGGGGAGTAGCCCAGAGATCGACAAAATTCTGGTGAATTTCAGCCTTCGAGTTCGCAAAGCAGAATTATCACCAAGCGATACCTTGGCAAAATTGCAAGTCGTTTACATGGAACAGGTCAAAGGAGGATACCGATCTAATACATGTGTTGAGAAGTGGTTGCTCGCGGGGCATTTGAGTACTGATACAAGCACTTACCAAGATGTGATTTTAACTTTACCCTATTCTGCGAATCAGGAGCGAGGGTTCACCTGGCCACATCCAGATTCTACAAGCAATAAGTGGCCCCCTCGTTTCGACTATCGAGTGTTTGCAAGAGAACCATTAGCCATTGATTATGTACAGGTAAGAAGTCCTGAAGCTCACAAATTGTTGAGTGGCGAGATGAATGATCGTTTTGATAAATCCCTGAATCTTATTGCTAGTCATGAATCAGATTTAACCCAGAATGTTATGGGTATTTATGTTGATGAGCCCACAGAGCGAATAATGGATGCGGTCATTTATCTCAATCACCACTTTGAAAGTTATGCGCAGAAGCATGGGACTGATCGGCTCAGCGTGTACTCATCCACATACGATCTAGCGCAAATGATTCTCTTTGGAGGCTATGTAAATCAGCATAGCTCCTTTATGGTGCACCGCTACCCATTTAGGGCAGAAACTGTCAAGGTGGGCGACGAAGATTATGTGCTCGAGATTCAGTCCATTTATGATGAGTATCTTAAAGATCTCGCTATGATATCGCAGATTGCCAACACATTTGACAAACAATATATATCTGGAATTCAAGGACATAGCTGGAATCCACCTAGCCAGGAGCATGGCGTGGATCCACCACCTGTTCTGAGATCCCCTTCTCCCGCGGAAATGCGATGCATGACAAATTTAGCCCTTGGCAGCAATTCGAAAGGAGTCATGTATTATAGGTGGGCTACGAATCCTTCAGGATCCATAGTGGGTCTCTTGGACCATGATGATAAACCAACAGATCGATATTGGATGTCCCAAGCTCTGAACAAGCGACTGACTATTCTGGGTGAACATTTTTTAAAAATGGATTTATTGTCAACACAACTGATATCTCATGGGGGGAGATCAGGAATAGTTTCAGCACTGGAATCAAGAGATTCAGATCTTGCTTTTCAACTTTCCGAGTTTGATGATGGATCTACAAATGCCCTAACCTTCTTCATTGTCAATCGGAATACTGGTGGCTGGCAAAGCGAGGAGATAATGCTAGACTTCAATCTACCTAAGGCGGGGGACTATACATTAATCGATGTCCTAGCCATGGAGGATTCGAAACATATGGATGCCTCTGGAACTGCTATAATAAATTTTTCTGGCTTCGAGACAGTCACGATTTCTTTAGAAGCTGGAGAAGGACGATTGTATCAAATTCTGAGTGATTAAATCTCTCAAGGGAGATGTTCGGCAGGGACAAAGGCGTTGTAGAGTTAAAACTTAACCCGTAGTTGACCAATCGGTACAAATAAACCTGCAACAGTAAATCTGAATTATTCGATTCGGGTTTCTTACTATATACAGGAATCTATCTCATTTAAACAATTGTACGAAGGCAGAGAATACTTCCTTGTTGAGATGTAAACCCTTGTCATATTTCATCAATAGCAAGGCATCATAAAGAAGTAGTGATGGTTTGAACAGTCGCCTTGAAGTAAGCGCGTCGAAGACATCTGCGGTGGCGCATATGCGGCTGTAAATGTGAATCTGATCACCTTGCAAACCCTGAGGATATCCGGAACCATCTTCACGTTCATGGTGTTGGGAAAGGATAATCTTACTTTCCACACTCTGTAGATTCGCTTCAGTCAAGAGTTCAGATCCATCCACTGCATGGGCTTCCATGACTTTTCGCTCACGCTCCGTATAGGTTTCGGGGGAGTATAGTAATTCATCTGATATTTTACTTTTGCCAATATCGTGGAGGAAATAGGCTGCGCTCAACTCCTGCATATCATGGGGTGTTGATTCGCCATAAAGGGCTTTGGTGAGCATGATAGACATCACACCTACATTTATGGAATGTGTGAACGTGTAATGATCCCTGGATGTGAGATGAAAGAGTTGCGTTGCTGTCTCTTTGTCTGCCAGGAGCAAATCAACTATGCCAGAAACCCCTTGTTTGAATTGGGTGATGTTTCCCATATTTGGATCGCTCAGGACTTTTTCCATAACATGCAGACAAACGTTGTAGAGATGACCAGCTTTGCGCTTGGGAGCGATTGATGTATCTGACAGAAACTCACTAAATCCAGTTGGCATCAGAGGTGGACCCAAATCAAATTTGGGTTTATGCTCTTTGGGAGGTTTCGGAATGTAATTTGGTTTTTTATGACGCTCTGGCTTAATGTGGCTTCGGAGTGGATTTACGATGACTTCAGAAAAACCACTTCTGGCAATCTTGGAAATCTGTTCATCATTTTTTATTAAGAATTTACTGCGGAAAAAGGAATGCTGTGTCCAACCACCTGGCATTTGCACAAACATACCCACTTTAAGGTCTTGGATTGGAGTTTTTACAGGGCGGTCTGCTGGTCTCATAGACAAATTTTAAGATAAAACCCAACAACCCCCTAAAAGAATTTCCAAAAGTAGAAGCGTAAGCGGCAAAATCAGGGAAACCGCCCGGCTCAGCTAGTAAAAACCCTAAGTGATGAAAGCATTTTCAATCGGCTTGTATGGTGTGTAGTCCCAAATGAATCGGAGTAATCTTCAGCAATTAGGGATTTCTCAAGATAACCACAATAGTATGTGGTTATCCAAGATGTGATTTAATGTAAGATTGATTTGAGGTCATAATCAATTTCTCCCTTTGATACTTGTAGAAGACTATGCGACTGTTCTTCATAAGAACCGACCTGCAAGTTTCTGCTATATAATGTGGAGTTGCCATCCCTGTTGATTACAAGGGCCCATGCATAATCGCTATCCTGCGAATTGTGTTGGGTCTGATGGGGAAGGTTTATAAATCCCTTGTCCTTGAGACCTGCGGCCGACTTGAATTTCATACGAGTTCAGAGGTAATTACGCTTCTTCTTAAAGAGTGAGAAAATGATGTTTTAAGAGGTTAAGACTCTTTATCTGGTAAAAGACCGGACCCTGGATGATCAGATTGAGACACCCCTTTGATTGGGAGAGGAGTCCATTTTTTTATTTTCATAAAAATGTCTCCGCTATCCATTACAAGTTTTCATTATTTACAAACATGAATGCATATAATCAATACTTGACAAAAAGCACGTAAAAGACTATTTTGTTTCCATTATTGGGGGCATTGCTTCCCAGACTTTAATGATTTAATCGCAACACTCCTTCTTGTGAATATGATTCGCTTAGAGTTTCTCCCTCTCCCTCCACTTTAGCTCCCTTTATTTAAAAAGTTGATTTCTGTAGGTAAGAAACTAGAAGGGATTTAGCTATGGCTCATCTTGGGCATAGACACGAATTATTTCATTCATTAAACCCAGAGATATTGAACCCAAAAACTTCAAACTTTTATGGGTTTTTGCTAAACCACAATTATGTGGAACAACGATATGGTGAATGTATCACTACCTATGGTCGCCCTCCACCTTTTCACAAAAAATTAATCCTAGACGATGCTAAAACTCAAAGTAACAAAAGATTGCAAGAGGTGATACAATGGCAAGGCTATTTGCAAAAATATATAAGAATTCCGGTTACCAGGGAACCTATAGATGGTTGCGTAGGGATATTGGTGATTTTCAACAGATAGGGTTTAATGACAAGGTTTCTTCAATCATAATTTATAAAGGAAACCATTACCAAGAGGGTGATTACATCCGTTTCCATCAGAATGTTGGATATGGTGGGGGATACTTAGATTTAGAACCAGGATATTACCCCAATATCCATGTTCAACCATTTTCCTTTGGAGATAAAATATCTTCCGCCAGTTTCAACCCAAATGTAGCCACCGGTAGTTCAAAAATAGTAAGGTTATGGATTAGAATCTATCAAAACATAAATTATGGTGGACAATTCCGTGATATCCTTGGTAATGAGAGAAAACTATCGAATCTAGGATTCAACGATAAGGTCTCATCCTTGAAAGTTTATGCGGGTGAGGATTACCTTGCTGGCTGGGTTGGTGATTTTTACCAACACGCAAATTATTCGGGTGGGATGCTTCAACCTGGAGGTTTTGGTCCAGGCACTCGTATCCCAAAATTGTCAGTCGCGCCTTATTCTTTTAACGACGTAATAAGTTCTGTCAAAATACACCAAGAATAAGTAGAGCGATATGAGTGAATGCTGGGGGCGATTCAAAGACCCCCAGCTTTCTGCTGAGCTATTCGAATTCCGCTGATATGGATAGATGCTAGACAAGAAGATCAAACTGGTGATACGCATACTGCAAACTCTATAATACATTGATCAATTACATTACTGTTGTCCTGGATTGGGGTTGAAGAAGGGTAGTGACTGCGGTAGGAATCGAACCTACGACCAATTGATTAAAAGTCAACTGCTCTACCAACTGAGCTACGCAGCCATTTGAAAAAACTTTGAGCAATCCAGGGGTTGCTCTACCAACTGCGTGTCCCGCCGTAGCTCGAAGAGCGAAGGAGGAAGCTATGCAGCCATGTAACAATTGCGAATTAGGAATTAGGAATCACGATAATGTCATATCCTAAGCTCTTGCATCGCACTTAAAAAGCGAGGCAATATAGTTTTGTCCATACCGCAGGCAAAACAATTTCCATCACTTATTGAGTTAATTCCAGGCAGGTGGTTTTAGAAATTGGTTGTTTTGATTCTCTTACTATCTTCTGTGCATGAAAAAAATAAATAGCCCCTGGAGAACCATTTCCACAGCAGTCTACGGCGCCCCCAATGAAGGGAAAATCTACGGAATCCTGGAAGTGGATGTCACCGAAGCCTGGGAAATGATTAAGCGTAATCGTAGTGAAGGCCGACGTGTAACCATGACCCACCTGGTGGCAGGAGCCATCGGACGCGCCATTGGTTGGGATATCCCCGAAATGAACGCCTTTGTGAAACGAGGAGCGGTTATCCAGCGTGATGAGGTAATCGTCACAGTGGCTGTGAACATGCATGGTGGAAAAGAGATGACCAGCGTGAAGTTACATGACGCCCATAAAAAAACGGTCTTTGATATTGCTGATGAAATCAGAAATCGCGTATCCAAAGCCCGTAGCGGTTCTGACAATGACACCATGGAAAACAAATCCTTCATGGCCAAAGTTCCCTGGCCCTTCCGTCGCATGGCTTTTCTGTTGATTCGATTTATAACCAATACACTGGGTTTCGAAATAAAATCTATGGGTCTGGGTCACAATGCCTTTGGTTCAATCCTCTTATCAAATATTGGTTCACACGGCCTTTCTGTGGGCATGGGCGCCTTATTTCCTGGCTCTAAATTGCCGGCTGTACTGGTAATGGGGAAGGAAGAGGATACACCAGTGGTTATAGATGGCAAGATTGTCATCCGCAAAATTTTACAGCTCTCCGGTACTTTTGATCATCGAATTATGGATGGTTATCACGGCGGGATGCTGGCCCATCATATCAGACGCTATATGGAGAATCCAAATCTGCTGGCAGAACAGCCAGTTGAATTGAATGAGGAAATCCTGAACTCAACGCCCTCTTAGGGTATATTTACTTCTGATTTGTCCTGAATTGTAATTCCAGGAAGCCTGCACAGAGAAGCAGGCCAATATTTTCTGCGATTTTTCCAAACCCCAGATTTGCGGTTGCTTCGTTCACATTAAAACATCCACAGTTAAAATCTAAACCACGAGACATGGCTGAAATAACAGCCATGATAAAAACCAATAACAATCCGGCAATCCATGCATTGGCGGCACGCGGGTACTTGTTAAGTATCAATGCCAATCCGCATAGAAACTCAAGCCAGGGCAGTATAATGGCCGATATGTGCAGCAGGGGCAGGGGGAGGATGCGATAATTTGAGATTGACTTTGCGAACAGCCCCGGATTCCAGATTTTATCCAGGCTGGCGTAAATGAATAGCAGACCCAGACCTATGCGCAACACCATGCCAAGCATCTGCCCGTATTTATGCTCCTGGATGATTTTTATCAGCACCTGCATTTCAGCTACCTGTCTCAATTGGATAGCCCGCTGCCTGCCACTCCAGCCATCCACCAAAAAAGAACACTACCTGTGAAAATCCCATCAGCTTCAAATCGGCAGCCAGATCGATGGATGCATTACAATCCTCACCATCGCAATAGGTGATAATTGGGGTGCCAAAATCCAGGTTTTCAAGAAAAGCCATAGAATCCATAAAGGCGTGTACCGGCATATTGATAGCTGCTTGGATATGACCCTTCTGGAATTCTTCAGGACTGCGTGCATCAATGAAAATAGCGGTACCATTTTCATGTGCCTCAAAAGCACCCCTGAGCGAAATATTAGAAGCGCTTTCAGTATTGCCATTGGGATTTATGGAAAGCGTGGGAATACTTACCTGCCCAGAATCACTTGATACGATAGTAAGCTCTGTTTTCAGGCCAATCCCGTTCGGCAATACCACTTGTGCGGATACACCAAGCACTGCAGAAACAAGCGCGAGTAAGGACATCTGTTGGAGTAAAACGGGTATGCTTTTCATAAGGAACAATAATAAATGCCACTATAAACTAATCCTAATACGAAATCATTTGAATTCACCAAATAGTCGGAAAAGATTCTATATGATTTACGGATTAAGCTGACATTCCAGTAAGTGCCCTTTATATTCATTGGCTATTATAAGGAGGAAAAAATGGCTGGTAAACGTATTGTTATTGGAGACAGCGAAGTTGAGATTCCCGATTTCGGGATGAAAACTTTTATCTTTCCTGTATTATTATTAATTCTGGTCTGGATATTTTTTGCCGGACCATTCTATGTTGTTGCCCCAGAAGAAAATGGGGTGGTTAAAACTTTTGGGAAATTAACCCAAATTACTGAATCAGGTCTCAGGTTCAAATTTCCCTGGCCCATCCAAACCGTTGATCTGGTAAATGTTGAAGAGGTCCGTCGACTCGAACTAGGCTTCCGTACTGTTCGTGCAGGAGGCACTCAAAATTCTGCACAGTATAAGGGGGTTCCCAGTGAATCACTTATGCTCACCGGTGATGAAAACATTGTCAGTGTGGATCTTGTGGTCCAGTACAAAATTAAGGATGCCGGGCAGTTCCTTTTCCGGGTGGCCGATCCTCAACGGGCAGTTTCCCATGCCGCTGAAGCATCCATTCGCCAGGTTGTAGGCTCACAAGCTATTGATCAGACCCTGACCACAGGTAAAGCCATGATCGAGGCTGAAACCAAGGGTCTTTTGCAAAAGGTATTGGACAGTTATGAAGCGGGTGTGCATATCGCGGAAGTCAAGCTTCAGGATGTAACTCCACCTCAGCAGGTAGATGCGGCATTCAAGGATGTACAGTCCGCTAAAGAGGAAAAAGAGAAGAAAGTCAATATTGCCCTTGGTTATCAGAATGAAATCATTCCACAGGCCCGTGGAGAGGCTGCTCAGGCATTTCAGGAGGCTGAAGCTTACAAGCAGAAGCGAATCAAGGAAGCTGAGGGTGACGCATCACGCTTTACTCAAATGCTGAATCAATATCGTCAGGCTAAAGATGTTACCCGCACACGTATGTACATTGAAACCATGGAAGAAATTCTACCAGGTATTGATAAATACATCGTTGATGGTAAGGATGCTGGTGGCCTGGTGAATGTCTTGAGCCTTGAGAAGGTGAAAGGAGGCGCAAAATGAAAAATGTAGGAAGCCTCATTATTGTCGCCTTGCTGCTGCTGTTTGTCTACGGTGGTATCATGATCGTGGATGAAACCGAACAGATCGTTATTGTTCAATTGGGAAAACCAGTTCGGAATATTACCGAACCAGGCTTAAACTTCAAAATTCCTTTTATTCAATCCGCCACTGTCTTTGAAAAAAGACTGCTGGAATATGATAGTGCACCTAATACGATTCTTACTGAGGATAAGAAAAATCTGATTCTGGACAACTATGCCCAGTGGAGAATTTCCGATCCTCTGAAATTTATGCAGACCATGCGGACACAGGCCCTGGCCCAGTCCCGTCTGGATGATATCATTTACTCCAGTCTGCGTGTTCAGCTGGGTACACACCTCATGCATGAAATTGTATCGACCATGCGTGATTCCCTCATGCATAAAGTCACGTTGAATGCCACAGTTACCGCCCAGGAATACGGGATTGAAATTGTGGATGTACGCATCAAACGTGCAGATCTGCCTCGTGAAAATGAGCAGGCTGTATTTGATCGTATGAAGGCTGAACGTGAGAGAATGGCCAAGCAGTTCAGGTCCGAGGGTGATGAGGAAGCTGTAAAGATCAGGGCTGAAACCGATAAGGACCGTGAAATTATCCTGGCTGATGCTTACAAGGCAGCCCAGGAAGTTCGCGGAGATGGAGAAGCTCAGGCCATCAAAATTTATGCTGATGCCTATCAGAGAGACCCGGATTTTTATGAATTCGTAAGAACGCTGGATGCCTACAAGGAGGTCTTTGATGACAAGACCAAACTTGTGCT
Source organism: Fidelibacterota bacterium (assembly GCA_016844955.1). GTDB lineage: Bacteria > Fidelibacterota > UBA8477 > UBA8477 > JABMPR01 > JABMPR01. Next base: position 49,380 of record JAERTH010000142.1, read on the forward strand.
AACACCAGAATCAGACTTCCTGAGATATCTCAAGGATATGAAGTAAATCTGATCCACAAAAGCTTGATCAAACAGGGTGGTGTGTTTTCGGACATGCCACCCTGTTTTTGTTTGTTTACTGCTGTGGCCTAGAGGCGTCAGCCACTTGCGGTACCAAATGAAGGATCAAGATTCCTCCCCTCGGGTCAGAATGACTATTCCAAATTTTTAGAAGATGAAATCATTGTAGATAATCTGGATACATCTATGACCCTACGAAGGTTAAGCATCCAGATAATTCAATCCATGAAGACCAGAGGTGAATTGAAGCATTGGTCTATAACCTCGGATTCTAAGCCATAAAGAGATTGCCACCGTAGTGGGCAAATCTATATTTAGCAGCTTTGTCAGAATTGAGATGAATAGCGTAAAATGAGGCTTTAAATGAACACATTCCCAGATATTCACGCCACCACAATACTCGGTGTCCGTCACAATGGAAAAGTCGCCCTGGGAGGCGATGGTCAGGTCACTTTTGGTGATACAGTTATGAAACATGGTGCCGTTAAAATTCGCTCTATTTATGATGGTGATGTTTTAACTGGATTCGCTGGTTCTGCTGCTGATGCATTTGCTCTGTTTGAAAAGTTTGAAGCAAAGCTGGAAGAATTCAGCGGTGACCTGGTGCGAGCTGCGGTTGAATTGGCCAAGGACTGGCGTATGGATAAAATGTTGCGTAATCTGGAAGCCATGTTGATTGTTATGGATATTAATCACGGTCTCATTATTTCCGGGAATGGTGATGTTGTCGAGTCTGATGATGGAGTCATGTCGATTGGATCAGGAAGCCCATACGCCATTGCTGCTGCCCGTGCATTCATCGCCAGTGGCAAAAAATCACCTAAAGAAATTGTCCGACAATCACTTGAAATCACGGCAGAAATCTGCATTTACACCAACAACAATATTAATGTTTTGGAATTGAAATAAGAGATACTGAATACATGAGTAAATTTTCGCTTACACCCAAAGAAATAGTCCAGGAACTGGATAAATATATTATTGGTCAGGACAGTGCCAAAAAATCTGTAGCCATTGCCCTTAGAAATCGCTGGAGACGTCAACAGGTCACCTCAGATATCCGGGATGAAATTCTACCCAACAACATCATTATGATTGGTTCAACAGGCGTGGGAAAAACTGAAATTGCCCGACGACTCTCCCATCTTGTGCAAGCCCCCTTTGTAAAAGTTGAGGCCTCAAAATTTACTGAAGTTGGATATGTTGGACGGGATGTGGATTCCATGATCCGTGATTTGGTTGACAATAGTTATAATATCGTCAAGGCAGAACATGAGATCACCGTTCACGAGAAAGCAATTGAGATGACCAATGAGCGTATCATGGATCTTTTACTGCCTCCCCTGAGTAATACTGATAAAGAGTCAGAAGATTATTTACGCTATCAGAAGACGCGCGACAAAATGCACGTCAAGTTGATGTCGGGTGACTTTGAGGATCGTGAAGTAGAATTTAAGGTTCAGGAAGATGCGAACAGCCCCATGATGCAGATCTTTGGACCTCTGGGGATGGATGATCTCAGCATGAATCTCCAGGATATG
>JAERTH010000143.1 GCA_016844955.1 Fidelibacterota bacterium
ACAGAAGTGGTCTGTATTGAGCTATGCCGAAGCTGCTGCTGAACAAGCCTGAGGTTATAACCAGAAGCCTTGTAAAGCTCAGTAGCATAGGTGTGACGCAGGCAGTGAATGCTATACCGTTTATCAAGACCAGCTGAACGAGCATAGTTCTTGAATATCTTCTGAAGACCCGAGACCTGGATCTGCTCCGATCGTTCAGAGTAGAATAGATAAGGGCTATCAGATTCTCGGTAATCCAGATATTCTCGGATGATATTTTTCAACCGGGTACTGAACTGAACGACACCAGTTTTTCCTCCTTTTCCTTTCCTCACAACAAGCTGGTTCTGGCCACGACCAAGCTGAATGTCATCTATCAGCAAGTTGGACAACTCGGACACACGAAGTCCAGTCCCAAGGGCAACCTCAATGAAAGTGTAATCCCTTACAGCAATCTGCCGACCTTTTGATTTGGCTTTTAGCATAGCAGCCTCTGTCACTTTTCGTAATGCCTGTACCTGATCCTCATGCAGATACTTATCGGGGGTTATGATCCAATTGCTCATCGATCATGCCCCCAGGAATTGACAACCGAGTTGAGCTCCAGCAAAAACTTCACAGCATCCTGGCTCCTGAAGACTCTGGTGCCAGGTGAGGGTACCCTCCTAGCAATAGCGTGAGCGGCGTGGGCGTCTTCGGGATCCCCAAAACCTATTGTGATGCAGTTACTCGGAGCATGGATATCAATGGATTCTACACTATTGATACCAAGCTCGAATAAGTTGCTAGTAGCCAGGTTCATGAGCTCTTCACTGGCATACTTGGCCTCACCGATTTCTATAAAATCCATTATTACTTCTCCTTTCAATATTTTACAGCAACCCCTGATCAGCGAAACTCATGAAGCCATCACCAATGACAACATGATCGAGCAATGGAACATCAATGGCTTCCAAAGCGCGTTGCAGCTTCTTTGTCAAAGCCCGATCTGAATTGCTAGGAACTGTCTCTCCTGAAGGGTGGTTGTGTCCGCAAATGATTGCTCCTGCTTCCAAGGCCAGTAATCGCTTAACAATCTCCCTGGGAAACACTGCAGCTGTTGCAAGACTTCCTGAGCTAATAACCTCCGTAGAGATGATCTGATTCTGAGCATTTAGGAAGATGACAACGAAGTGCTCTTGATCTTTTGGGTGGCCATCCAAAAATGCCCGTAGATGATCAGCTGAATCCGCTGACGATTTAAGACGCTGTCCAGGTTGTTTTTGAAAGCGTTTTTTATACTCCTCTCTGATAGTGTTATCTGACAGAGTCTGGAGTGCTGGTTGTACCATAGGATTCTCCTTTCTGTCATTCTTATTCCAGGTTTTCTAACGGTTTTTAACCGAGTCTCTTTTTGTCAGTCTCGTTTTTTTCTGGAATAAGAAGAGTAGAGGCAACTCTGCTTCAACAATTCAAAACACAGATTGAAAGGAGTGATAAAATGGATCTATCAAGATTCATGTTTCCTGTGGAGGAACGACCAGTGGCAATTCATGATGGTGTGCAGGACATCATGGATATTGAGAACCGTAATACGTTCCTATCTGCAGATTACAAAGCACTGGTGCGTGCAGACACCAATGAACCCATCAGTATTGTCCGAAATACTTATCAAGTCGTACCCAATAGTGTGCTGATCAATCAGCTCATGCACGAGTTGGTAGGAATGGATACGCCCTTTGTGGTTGAACCATCCCACTCGTTTGTGATGAACAATAAGATGAGACTTCAAGTGAAATTTCCAGAGTTAATCGTATCAGATGATGACTCGGATATCGCTTTGAGTCTGTATCTGCACAATAGCTATGATGGTTCAGAAGGTGTACGTGCCTTCTTTGGTGCAATCCGTGACATCTGCACAAATGGGATGGTTTTTGGAAAGTCTATTGCGAAGGCATATCACAGACACACCAGTGGTTTCGAGTTAGGGAAGATCAGTGAGTCTCTCTCTGAGATCACAGACCTCATACCAAGTATTCAAGCAAGGATCAATGTGTTGATGGTGAGTTCACCTGATGCCGATCTGTACGAGAATATTGAGAAGCAATTGGGTAAGCGCATGTTAAAGCAGGTACACGAAAGTACTGAACATCACATATCCAAGTGGGATGTGTTAAATGCAATCACCTACATCATATCACATGTGATGGATCAAAGAATGCGAGCTCGCTATCAACTAGCTACATCCAGGGTGTTTGCCTTATGAGTATCGTGCGGATCTTACTCGAAACTGGTCACATCAAATACACAGTCTTAACAAAGGAAAGGATCTGTATCTATGTTCAAGATACCGACAAGCACCATCATTAATGTGGTGAAAGAAGTCTTGAAAGTAATCGTCAGGGGTAAGTGATGAACCCAGACAGAATTGCCAAGATCATCAAGCATACTGGTAAGCTTCTAAAAGAGGTACTGACTGAGCTGTTTGGTGAAGAGAAAGGGAAGGAGGAGGAAGCTCATGACAAAAAAGGAGATTCTTGAGACAATTGAATTACGTCAGAGCACCTTAAAGACCTGGTTGTCTTGTCCCTTGATGTACAAGTATCGTCATATTGATAAACTGGAACCAGCATTTAGATATCCAGCAACCTTACACGGGAGTGCGCTTCATCTTGTATTGAAGTGGCTTCATGAAGGTGAATGGAATGGAGACTTGAAGGAACTCTATACCAAGGCATTGAATCACTACCTCTATGCAAGCAGTGAATCACATATCCCTGTGCGCTGGAAAGGAGATATGCATAAGGAGATTGAGAAGCTGAAAACCAATGCCTCTGAGATTCTGGAGAACTATCGCAACAAGGCGTATAACCGTGATGCTGTTGTTCTGTTCTCTGAAGTGCAGTTCAAGGTCAAGATCCTGGGGTATGAGTTCACTGGGACGATAGATCAAGTTCGTAAGGCCGAGGATGGATCAATCCAGCTTATTGACTTCAAGTCTAGTGCTCAGCGACCAAATCAGTTTGCCATACCCAATGATCTTCAACTCTCACTGTATTCA
>JAERTH010000144.1 GCA_016844955.1 Fidelibacterota bacterium
ACAGGTGCTCTGTAGTATCGAAAGACTGTGCTTTCCGATGAAAAAGAAAACTAACTCGCCACACGTTTTTGTAGCTACTCATTTCGATTGTCTTCAATTGGTTTATGTGAAGGGTAATGTCTTTCGACACGCTATGATAAACTAAAGGTTGAGCAAAAGCAAACAAAAAAGGCCCGCGATCTGCAGGCCCTTTTCTCAATTCAAAACTTGTGTCTATATAAAAGTGTAGTTTACTCCCAGAGCCATTGATTGTTTAATCTGCCGCTTTACCGAGATGTCTTTATCATAAATTAGTTTCATGTTTACATTAACATTGATATACTCTGACACTTTCACCGTTAATGTATTGTCCCAATTGACATCCGTTTCATCTGCCGCCTTTAAAGCTGAAAACAACTCCAGCTTCGACGTAAATGAAGAGGTCTCTGAAACAGGGACGATTACATCACTAACTGATTCAAAACCAACCTCATTTCTTGTTGTTTCCTCGCTACCGGTATACAGCTCTGCATAGTCAGAGGTTACCGTTTGCTTTAGAGACAACCCAAACCGGGTCGCGACACCTTCCTTGATATCAAAGCCTGCACCAAAACTTTCTCTAAAGTACCCTGGATCCATAAAGGCTGAAATTGGAGTGGGTGTCTCTGTACTGTAGTCAAACCCTTCAGCAAATTGAGTTTCTCCTGTCACAGCAGCATACGGATTTATTTTACTACCCAGCTTATAAGTCAAAACACTTTCCACCTTGATCTCATCTACAGACTTACGCAAATCTGCATCACCAACCTTGGTGGCCCCATAGACCATTTTACCCGTGTTTGACCAGGTTGTCTTTTCCAGATCCTGGACAAATTTCATATTCACACTCATCTGCCACGCAAAAGCATTTTCCCCGCCAGCGGCCCAGTTATCAAAGCCCGTCTGAGTCATATTCAATCCACCAACAATGGATTTTGTCCATGGACTCACGACCTCATCCTGTCCCATTACCATACCGAAGGTCAACATTATCATAGACATTACGATTTTAATTGTTGTTTTCATTTATTCGTCCCTTTCAATTCCAGTCGCCACAGATACTATTAAAGGGCTTGTTTTTCAAGGCAAATTGCCCACTTAAAATTTGCAGGTTCATATTGGTCTTTTTAAGTATATTTTGAATCGCACGAGAAGTGCCTATTATACAATTTTATAAAAAGTAAGGCTGATAATGTCTACAACCCCTGATCCAGTTCGCCTGCTTCTCGATTTTGATCAAGCTATTTCCTGGCCCGATCTTGCTCGCTCAACTGATGGAGCCCTCTCTTTTTTTACCAATCGCTTCGATTTTGATCGTGTCTCCTTTACCCTCTTCAATAAAGACAAAAGCCAGCTTGATGTTTTCACCCTGGACACGTCCATACCGGGCCTTTCGCACAGCGAAACTGTTGCTATTAATGACCCTGACACCCGCCAGGTCCTGACGGCAAAAACGCCTCGGCACAATACCGACCTTTCAAGAAAACCAGACGCCAGTGTTTTTTCAAAAAAACTCTATGCCGCTGGATTTCTCTCTTATTTCTCAGTCCCTCTGATGGTTGGGTCTGATGCCGTGGGTTCATTGAATGTGGGCTCTCGTAAAAAGGATGCTTTTCCTGCTGTTACTCAAAATCTATTGATTCTGCTATCCTCAAGGCTAGCTCTGGCTTTATTTCATGCTCGTCAACATGATAACCTGGTAGCAAGAGAGCAGGCACTTGCCCTCAGCGAAAAAAACTATCGGGAACTGGTAGACCAGGCAGGGGATGTTATTCTACAGTTTAACTCAACTGGTAACATTATAGATTCAAATCACTCTGCCACACGTTTGTTTGGTTTCTCCAGAGAAGAATTCAGGTCAATGCAGATCTCAGATTTGTTTGATACTGAGGTTCTTACAAACAAACCACTTCGTTTTGACCTGCTTGATGAAGGTCTGCCCGTAATCACGGAAAGAGATTTAAGCTGTAAAAATGGCACCTGTCTACCCGTTGAGATGAATACCAAAAAACTCCCTGATGGCTCCATTGTGAGTATTATCCGAGATTTGACCGAGCGAAACAAAGTCTACGATCAGGTTCTGGATCAAAAAAACCAGATGTATGCCTTATTTGATGCAGTACCCTCTCTGGTATATGCAAAAGATAGACAGGGTAGGTATACCATGCTCAATGATGCCTACCTGAAGTTTTTCGGGAAGACAAGAGCATCCATGCTGGGCAAAACAGTTACTGAGTGCTGGTCCACAGAAAAGTCCATACGCTTTGCAGAGGAGGATCGCAAGTTTCTCGAAAACGAAGATATTGCCCTCGCTACAGTCGAGTTACAGAACGCTCAAGGTGAAGTTCGTTCTCTATTCGAAAGAAAAGCCCGCTTTCTCGATGCACATGGAAAAGTAGCCGGTTTTGTAGGCACCCTTATGGATATTACCGACCTGCAAGCAGCAGAAGAACGTTACCAGGCCTTGTTCACCAGTTCGCCAGACCCCATCGTTGTGCATGATGGTCAAGTAATCCTTGATGGCAACCAGGCCGCTATTGATTTTTTCAAAACGGAAAACCCAGATAAATACAGGGGCACAGAAATATCGACTTTTATTCATCCTGACTCTTTGCATGATTCAAGACAGCGAGTAAAAGCGATGCTCTCCTCGAGGCAACCCACGACCCTGATGCAGCAAAAGTTTATTATTTCCACCGGTGAAACACGCGATGTTGAAGTTATGGCTGTACCCATAGAGTTTGAGGGCAAAACTGCTATAATGACATCCTTTCGGGATGTGAGCAATGAGATTATCATTCAACGTGATCTTTCCAATAGCGAGGAGCGCTACCGAAGGGCCTTTAATTATTCACCCACGTCAATGGTTTTACACGACAGGGGTGTTTTGATCGAAGCAAATCAAGCTGCAATGGACTTCTTTGGAATTACATCTCTAAATGAAATTGAAGGCAGAAATCTATTCGACTTCGTGCATGGGGACTTCTTGTCTCAGTCTCAAACAGGTGTACAGCAAATTCTTGAGACTGAGCAAGCCGGCCCCCTGAGAGAGCAAAAATATTTAACCCTGTCAGGTGAAGACCGCTGGGTGGAGGCCAGGGATTACCCAATCCACCAAGGTGGAAAAACACTGATCCTGGTTTCCTTTAATGACATTCATGACCGTGTTATAGCCAGACAACAAGTAGAAAAGAGTCGTCAGCAACTGGAAATGATCACGGGTCATTTAACCAACTTTCTCCTGCTCGTCGATTTAAACCTTAACCTGCAGTACGTGAACAATGCCACGGCCCAGTGGCTCATGAAAGACGGTCCTGATTTAATTGGACGTCCGCTCAACTCTTTTGTATCTGAAGCAGACCTTTCCGCAGGCACTGAATATCTTCCCCGCCTTCTCAAGGGTGAAGTTTGCAGCTATCATCACCACCTTAGCTATGCAGGTCGAGGAGAACGCGATTTCCTTATCACACTAATCCCTGTGATGGAAGAAGCTGGAGAGGTGTTGGCATTTCTGATACAGATGGATGATGTGACTGAGTTTAAAACCACCCAGAAAGAGCTGGCTGAGAACAAAGAATTGCTGGAGCTAATTATTGACACTATTCCAGGCTTGTTCTCATATACTGATGCCAATGAACGCTTCTTATTTGTTAATCAATCCTATGCTGACTGGCACGGGAAGGACAAAACTGAAATTCTTGGAAAACCGCTTGGCAAATTCTTACCTGAAAAAAACTATGCGGAAATCAAACCCTACCTAAAAAAAATATACCGGGGTGAGGAACAGTCATTTTCAAGGTGGTCCAAGGGCCCTGATGGGCAGAAGCACGCTTTTGATGTTCGCTATATTCCTCATGTTGACCAGAACAACAACACCAAGGCCTTCCTTACCTCATTACAGGATGTAACCGAACGTCGCAATGCCGAGAGCCGTCAGCAAGCACTTCAGGAGTTGGCCTATACCCTTACTAAATCTATGGGTTTACGACAGGTGGGTGTAGAATCAGCCAAAACGCTGCGTCGGGTATTTGAAAGTGATGCCCTTACTATCGAACTTTATGATAATCCCCAAAATTTGATATTGGGTATCTATTCCGAAGACACCTTCAAGGGTGATTCAAAACCAAAGTCGGTTCCCACGCACGACATCCCGTTTTCTGACACATCACGCTATGACTCCCGTTTTAAAGCCCAGTGTATAAATCGGTCTGAAGAAGACCTTAAACAAAAATTGGACACTGTGTCCTACGGAGATAACCGTCCCTGCAGATCCCTTTTGTTTGTTCCACTCCGGCGTGAAGGAGTTGCCGTAGGTGTCGTATCTGTCCAAAGCTACAGCCTAAATAAATACAGTGAGAGTGATCTTCCCCTGTTGCAATCCTTTGCGGATCAGATCGGTGGAGCGCTTGTCAGGGCGCAAAACAATGCCCAGCTTCAAGAACAGCAGGATGCGCTGGCTCGTGAGGAGGAAAAATATCGCTCCATTATCGAAAATGCCGGTGACGCTATTTTTGTGGCGACCAATAAAGGACAAATTCTAACGGTAAATGATCATGCCTGCAGCACACTGGGATATTCTACAACCGAACTTACCCAAATGAACCTGAGAGATATTGACACCCGGTTTTTTAAACAGTTAAGCAAGAAAGCCCTTGCTTCACTAAAAAACAGTGGCGACTCTCTGACGCTTATCTCTGAGCATCTCCGAAAGGACAACAGTGGCTTCCCGGTTGAATTACGAGTCAGTGTTACACAAATTGACAAAACCGCCAGCATTTTGTGTTTTGCCCGAGATATTACGGATCGTCAACAGGCTGAGCAGAAAGAGCAGTCCCTGCGTAAACTAGCTCACGACCTGAATAATTCAAGCACCCTCCATAATGTGGGCAAGATGGCCGCCACATCCATTCGCTCCTTTTTTAACAGTGATGCCTTTACAATCGAATATTTTGATACACCGAGAAGCATGATTGTTGGTATTTATACTGAGGATACTTTCAGGCCAGGGGAAAAACCCCGCGAACTAAAACCCCAAGACACACCCTTTTCACACGTTCGGCCTGATTTCTTCACGCTGAACTCTGTTGCCCATGTTCGTAACCGTACGCCAGAGCAGCTTGAGTCCCTAAAAGGGAACCGTCCGTTTGGCTCTGAACGCCTCAGTCACTCCCTCCTGTTTGCGCCCATCATCTGGGAAAACACCAATATTGGCGTGCTCGCTGTACAGAGTTACACGGACAACATGTACTCGGAGGCAGACCTCCCTAACATTCAAACTTTTGCAGATCAAATAGGTAGTGCTCTTATCCGAACGATTAAAGACGAAGAATTAACGACCAAAAAAAATGAACTCCAGGAAAGTGAAGAAAAGTACCGCAGCATGATTGAAAATGCGGGTGATGCCCTGTTTGTTACCTCATTTAAGGGTCAAATTCTGGCCTTCAATAAACATGCAACCTCCTCCCTGGGATACGATGAAGCAGAACTGTTAGACCTCAAATACAAATCCATTAATCCAGACTTTTCCAAACAACTTCCGCGTACTCAACTTTCAGACCTCAAAAAAACTGGCGCTTCAATCACCCTGGATACCACACACCTGCGTAAGGACGGTTCCAGTATTCCTGTCGAGTTGAGAGTGGGTACCATGGATTTACATGGCAAACCCTGTCTGCTCTGTTTTGCTCGTGATGTAAGCGAACGCAAGGATGCCGAAGAATTTCGCGATGCCATGCGTCGACTGGCTCGACAGCTGACCGTTTCGCTTGAGCCCCGGCAAGTTGGTATTATTGCCAGTTCTGTGCTATACGATCTGTTTGATTATGATGCCTTTGGTCTGTATAAACTTGACCTTGAAAAAAATATCGCCGTCAGTCTTTTTTCTCAGGACACTTTCGAGAAAAACGGGCTTCCTATTGAAGCTGAAGCCGATATCACCGAATTAGACATTTTAAATCACCGCTCGGTATTTGTCCTTTCAGAAGCCCGGCTAATTAACCGGACAAAAAAGGATGATACTATTAGGCTACAGTCTTTCGGCAATACCCGTCGTCGCAGCAAATCTTTGGCTTTTGTTCCCATTTTCTGGGAGGGTAACCAGATCGGTCTTTTCAGCATACAGAGCTATACGCGCAACAAGTATACCGAGGAAGATCTTCCAAAACTCAAGATCTTTGCCAACCAGATTGGTGGTGCAATTGTACGCGCCCAAACCGATGAGGTTTTACTACTCCAGTCTCGTGAGCTGCAGGAGGCAGTAAGTGAAAAGGAAGTCCTGTTAAAGGAAGTGTATCACCGCACTAAAAACAACATGCAGGTGATTGTTGGGTTGCTGGAAATGCAAGGGCTCAAAACCAAAAGCAATCAAACCAAAGATGTCTTACACGAGATGACCAACCGTATCTACAGTATGAGCATGGTGCATGATCTCCTCTACCGCTCTAAGAATCTTGCGGAAATCATGCTTGATGATTACATGGAGAAACTTCTGGCTAGACTCCTCACCGCCTACAGCACATCAGAAGCCGAAATAACCACTGATGTTAATGTTGAATCCATACCTATAAACATCCAGAGTGCCATTCCATTGGGACTGGTGATCAACGAGGTTGTTTCTAATGCTCTTAAATATGCCTTCCCTGATAATCGCGATGGAAAAATATTCTTAACTGTCACTTTGCAAGGTGAAACCGGGCTTGAGCTCATTATTGGAGATAATGGTGTGGGGCTTGACAAAAGTTTTGACCTGAGCAAGGCAACCACCCTGGGCACACGCATCATAAAAGATATAGTCCAATTGCAGCTTCAGGGGGAGCTAAATATCAGCAATGCTATGGGGGTTGAGTACCATATCAAGATTCCAAGTCTCGACCTGGACTAACTTAATCGATAGCAATGAAGGTTTATTTCGTATCAAAAAGGCTCTATCTTGAATGACAAGAATTATGGAGATGAATTAGTGTCAAAGAAAAAGGTTCTGCTGGTAGAAGATGAGGTGATCACCGCCTCCTCCTTAAAAATGGGACTGGAAGAGTTGGGTTTTGATGTATGTCCCCTGGCAACCCGTGGTGACAAAGCTGTTTCCATTGCTCTTGATCAAAAACCAGATGTCGTGCTCATGGATGTAAATCTTCCTGGAGGTATGAATGGCATCGAAACGGCTCAAAAAATTCTTAATGAAATCAACACCCAGATTCTATTCCTTACCGGCTATCATGATGATGATGTCATCGCCAGAATTATGGCCCTTGATCCTCTAGGCTATTTCGTTAAACCCATTAGCGCTGAGCGCATTAAAGAAGCACTGGATGGCAAGCTGTAAATCAGCCTTAAACCACCGACTATAAGCCCATCGCATTAATCTGTTTCAAGCATATCTGGAGAAAAAACTCGGATGAAAATAATCAAGACCATATTGATGCTCAGCGCTATGGTATGCGGAGTCCACGCTGGTTTTTTATTCCCCGCCGAACCTGATGTCCGGGTACGTATCATCAACACGTTGGATTCTCTTAATATTAGACTCAGTGGTTCTTGGGTTATCCGTAGCGATACTCAACCTGAAATTGTCCTCCCGGACAGCACCGCCCTGGAAATCATTTGCGTTGGTGGTTCATTTCTGATCAGCGCTTCAAGTCAAACCCAATTACAAAACCAGAAGTCAGTCACCCTGGTGATGAACAGCGATTCCGCCGAAGCGACCATCGCCTCTGTGCCTTATGGTGTTGGCTGGTGGTGGGGTGGAACCGAGGATCGTATCTATGAAGGTGAAATTCACCTCTATATCGACAATTCAGACGACCTGTGTGTTACGGTTCACTTGCCCATGGAAACTTACCTGAAGGGTGTTGTTCCCTATGAAATTGGCCCCACGTCTCCCCTGGAAGCTCTCAAGGCCCAGGCGGTTGCCGCCCGCGCTGAAGCCGTCATTGCCCTGACTTCCAAACTGTATAGTGGAGAACATCATGATCTCACCTCAGATGTGGAGTGTCAGGTCTTTAGCGGAAACCTTCGCAGGTCTTTTGAGTCCGATCAAGCTGTAGATGAGACACGAAGCCTGGTTATCAGTGAATATGGCAAGCCGATGAATGCCTTCTATGCCTCCAATTGCGGAGGTCGCGCCGAACTGATACAGAATGTCTGGCCCTCCCGGGAAAACCTGAAGAGCTACCAGCAAGCTTTGCCAGACAATGAGCGCCGGTCAGGACCCAGGCTCATACGCAACTGGCGGGCCCGGCGCTGGATCAAGTCATCTCCAGAAGTATATTGCAACCCGGCATATGAACCTGCTCTACCTTCCTGGAGCCAGAAGAATTTTCGGTGGACACGTGAATTCGAGATAGATGAAATCTCAAAAATGTTATCTCAAGACCCGGAATGGGGAAAGCTAAAAAAGATTAAGGCCCTGAAGCGCGGGGTTTCCGGCCGTATCTACCAGGCCTCCTTTATTTTTGAAAACGGCAGCTATACAGCGAGTGGGGAGCTGGCGATCCGTCAGCAATTCAGCCCGTCACTACGAAGCTCCGCCTTCTTCGTTAGCAAACAAAAGGGGCGCTTTATTATCCGCGGTGCTGGTTGGGGTCATGGTGTGGGGATGTGTCAATCAGGCGCCATTTCTCAGGCCTCAAAGGGTATCAGCTTTGACCAAATCCTCAAACATTATTATGTCAATTCAGAGCTGTTGAGCGTTTACCCGCACGAGGTAGGCCTCTCAAACCATTTGCAATATTAGTTATCACCTTCAAGAGCCGACCCCGTAAAATACACCTCTCGTCATCCTGAGACTAAAGGTCGAAGGATCTTGAGCCCAACCCAATGACGTGGAGGCTATGCGGAAATGGATCAAGGTTCTTCACGGAGCCGGGGCTAAGCAAAGTCGAAGTATTCAGGGTGACACACGCAGGGGGTTCCTGTCCAGTATCACCTCGGGGGCTTCGGCGAGCTCAGCCCTCGTACGGGAGGCCCGGACATTGAGCTTGCCGAAATGTCGTACCTCAGCAATTGATGGAGGCTTGGGTACGCTCAGCCGCCGTTCTTGGTTGTCACATGGAGGGACCTAGCGGTTTGATTCTTCCATAAAACTCAACTTAAGTTCACGCACGGCATCGGATATGGTCTTGTCTTCAACCTTATTCAAATTCCCGGCGGTTTTGAACTGCAGCATTTCCAGCATATCAATGCTGAGGGCGGCAGCCTCCAGGTTCTTTTCTGGCTTCCCGGTTAAGGGGTTGGGTGTTTTTCCAAGCTGAGACCAGGCACTACTGCTAAACTGAGTAACCAGAAAGGTAAAGAGTTCTTTTTTATTATACTGGGGGGCAGCCATTCTTTCACCTCTTTGTCTATTCTAAAATGTTTGATAAATCAATACTGTCGTCATCCCGTTCTACCACCAGAATGCCAGACATGGGAACAATGATATATTTATCATCCTGATACTTGATATCTATGGCAAATTTCTTCAGGTACAGGGCATAATCCCCTACCTCAATTTCCAGCGGGATGTATTTAACCTTACTACCATTGCCATTTTGCCAGACATCATCTTCACCCTCAGTATTGGCAAGCGGGGTCCCCGGACCCACAGCAACCACAAAACCCCCTTGCACCGACTCTTTCTCAGTGACTGTTGGCGGTAGATATAACCCTGATGACGTACGGTCCTGTCCAGAATCAGGGTAGATTAAGACACGATCACCGATAACTTTGATTTTATCCAGGTTTCTGGCCATGATCTAATTTCCTCTTAGCATTTTTTTAATACCCCACAAACTAAACACACCAAGGTTTTTACTTCGCAACATTTTTCCATTTTCTGCGTTGATATCTAAGGACATTTTAAAGGCTTAAAATAACATGAGGAGAATCATGAAAACCAACAATCCTGTATTTAATAAACGTTTTGCGGAAATGGCACACGCTGGCACCTCAACTGGAACCATGAGCATTATGGGCACAGTGGATAAGGCCGCTATTCTATTCTTTATGGTAATGATCAGCGCAACCTATACCTGGAACCGCTTTCTGGATCAGTCAGCCGGTGTTTCGGGACTAATGATGCTGGGCCTGGTTGGAGGCTTTATTTTTGCCCTGGCCACCATTTTCAAACCACAGTGGGCACCTGTCACAGCACCCATTTATGCCCTGCTGGAAGGACTCTTCCTGGGAGGGATCTCTGCCTCACTCAACTATGCCTACCCTGGCCTGCCTTTTCAAGCCGTGGGTCTGACCCTGGCCGTTTTGATTGTCATGCTGGGATTATATCGTTTCAGAATCATCCGCGTCACAGATAAATTGCGCAGTGGCATTATTTCAGCCACCCTGGGTGTGTTTCTGTTTTACATGGTGAATATGGTAATGGGCTTCTTTGGCTCCCAGATGAGTGTTATGACCGACAGCTCTTTCTTGGGGATCGGTCTCAGCCTTGTAATCGTAGGCATTGCGGCCTTTAACCTGCTGCTGGATTTTGATTTTATAGAAAAGGCTTCAGCTCAGGGCTATCCAAAATATATGAATTGGGTCGGCGCATTTGGTTTGATGGTCACCCTGGTGTGGCTCTACCTGGAAATATTGCGCCTCTTATCCCGTTTGCGTGACTAGATTGGGGCCAGAATTAAGAAAAAACTATCCCGGTCCGCTGAAGACGCTGGCTATTGAAGCATGAGTATTTAATCGAGATGGAGAAAAAATGAGTACACAAGTAACTGGAGCTGAAAATATTCGCTGGGACCTGCACGAACTTTTCAGTGGTATAGATGATCCAAAAATTGAAACCGTTCTGGATGAAGGTAAATCCAAAGCTGAGGCCTTTGTTGGCAAGTATCGTGGTGAATTGGGCAAACTCAGTCCTGCTGAACTCGCTGGTGCCTATGAAGAACTTGAAAACATCAGCGGTCCACTATACAATGTGAGCCAATATGTAAACCTGCTTTATGCTGTTGACACCACAGACGACAAGATCAAAGCGCTGGTTGCAAAGGTTGAACAGTCAGCCTCAACCACATCCAACCTGCTGGTTTTTTTCAGTCTTGAGTTGGGGTCTTTGACCGATGAACAATTCGCTGTTTTTGAGGGTGCTGATGACCTCTCTAATTATGCCTATAAAATTGCCAAATTACGTAAAAATGCCAAATACAACCTCAGTGAAAAAGAAGAACAGATAATCAACCTTAAAGATCTGAATGGATCAAGCGCTCACCAAAAGCTGTACAATGATCTCACCTCCTCATTCTCATTTGAATTTGAGATGGATGGCAAGGTACAGACACTGACTGGCGACCAACTGCGGGCTTTGCGTCAACATCCAGACAAGGACGTTCGTCAGCGCGCCATGAAATTATTTTTCTCCCGTTATGAGGATAATGCGCTAATTATCAACCATCTCTACAATTCACTGGTGAAAGACCATGGAATTGAGGTTGGCCTGCGCGGATTCAAACATCCCATCAGCACCATGAACACAGGAAACGACCTTAGTGACGAAGCCATTCAGGCGCTGAATGATGTCACCACAGAATCTTACACACTTGTGAATCGTTACTATAAGCTGAAAGCCAAGATGCTGGGCCTGGAAGACATGACCCTGGCCGATATCTATGCTCCACTGCCTGATGCTTCCAAGTTTTATGATTATGAAACATCCAAGGCTTTGGTTCTGGAAGGATTCAAGTCCTTTGATGATGATTTCCACGCCATGGCCAAAGCAATGTTTGACGAAAATCGCATTGACGCTCCTGTGGAACCCGCCAAACGCGGTGGTGCATTCTGCTCCAGCTCCACACCGGATTTAAAGCCATATGTACTTTTGAATCACACTGGCAAGGTACGCGACGTTTCCACTATGGCTCATGAACTGGGGCATGCTATTCATGCCATGCTTTCCAGCGAACAGAATTTGATGAATTATCATTCAATCCTGCCCCTGGCCGAAACCGCCTCAATTTTCTCAGAAATGGTTCTCACTGATGACCTGTTAAAAAAAGAGAGCGATGTTGAGGTCAAAAAATCCATGCTCAGTGGCAAACTGGAAGACATTTTTGCCAGCTCTCATCGTCAGAATATGTTTAGCAGTTTTGAAATTGCCTCACACGCCGCTATCAATGATCAACTACAAAGCCCTCAGGATTTATGTGAGCTGTATACCACTGAATTGAAAAAGATGTTTGGTGATTCTGTGAAATTCACTCCCGAGTACGCCTGGGAGTGGTCATCCATCCCCCACATTTTTAATGTCCCCTTCTATGTATATGCCTACAACTTTGGCAACCTGCTGGTTTTTGCTCTGTACCAACAGTATCTGGAAGAAGGCGAGTCCTTCAAACCCAAATACAAGCAGTTCCTATCCATGGGTAGCTCCGCCAGTCCGGCTGATATCACAGCTCTGGTGGGTGCCGACATCAATCATCCCGATTTCTGGCGCAAAAGCCTGAGGTATATTGAATCTCTGATTGATCAGCTAGAAGATCTGGTATAATAAAAGGAACATCCAAGCGCGGATTCGAATCCGCGCCTGATATAAACACCTAACCTTGCGAAGGTTTAAAACCTTCGCAAGGTTACTCCCACATTTTTTCTCTCGTAAAAAGGGTCGACATGATGTATCGTTTGGCAAATCAACCAAGAGGATGTTATCATGAAGATCAAGGGCTCATCCAGCACAGAATCCACAGTCAAAGAAATTGGTGAACGACTGCTGAAGCAGCGTCTGGGTGCCAACCTGACCCAGGCGGCACTGGCTGAAAAAGCTGGGGTGTCCAAGCGAACCATTGAGCGTATAGAAAGTGGCTGTTCAATCCAACTATCTACCCTGATTCAGGTCCTGCGGGTATTTGACCTTCTGAATCTGCTTGATCAGGCCATCCCGGCGAAGCCACACAAAGCTACCTCAGAGGAAAAAGCTGTAACCCACACTGCCAAACGCATGAACAGGGCACCAGAAGAAACACCCCGAAAAAGTCGCTCATGGGGATTTGAGGAAAGGCCCCGTTAGGTTTTCAGTCAGAATCACTGGTATGAGATATGAACATAAAGCCACTATTTTATAGACAAGAGCAAGTCCGCCTGGTTTGGCCACTACTGCTCATGATAGTGCTGATCATGCTTGGGGAAATGATCCTCGTTGATCCCATTGGCCTGTTTGTCACATGGCTAGGGTTCCCTGACTCACCCCACGCAGTAGAGCATGAATGGTCATTGGTGGCCAATGATGTGATTAAGCGCTCGATTCGTTCAATTGTCATCCTGCTCTCACTCTGGGTACCACTTCGCTTTGTAATGAAGCAATCCTTTCATTCCACGGGTTACAAGTTTCAAAAGTGGACCGCTGCTCAGTTAGCTCTGGGGATAGCCCTCGGTTTTATCGTACAATTGATTCCGCTTTTGCTCATGAGTCTGGCAGGTTGGTACTCAATGGAGGGCTGGCTATGGGACTTCAAGCCCTTTGTGGCCATTTTTCCAGCTCTTGTATTTTCATTCATCTACTCAACAGAGACGGCAATTATTGAAGAGTCTATTTTTCGCGGTTTTCTGATGAACAGCCTCAACTCCAGGTACAATGTCAAAGTGGGGTTAATATCCTCATCTCTTGTTTTTGGATTGCTGCATTTTTCGGGTGCAAGCAACGAGTTTCCCTGGTGGCTATCTTTGATAAGCGCTACGGCTGGCGGGTTTGTTTTTGGTCAAGCTTATCTCCTGTACGGGAATATCTGGACCCCCTTGGGCATCCACTTTGGTGTTCATTTTTCCGCCCGCACATTGGGTACGGTGGGATTATCAGCGGATGAAGCCACCCTGCTGGTTACCCATGTAGATGGGCCTGTAATGTTGGTCGTTACCAAGGCTGGAGGTGCTTCACTTTTTGAATTGCTTGGATATGGCGTGGTATCAATAGTAATGGTTATAATCCGCCGTCGAAGGATCCTGCATTCTGCTCCATAGTGTTGGTGATGATGCCTCATAACGCACAAAATGAGGTGAATATATTGGGTTTAGGTTGTTATGAAATTTGGATTCGTTGATTTTGAAAAATTCAACGTTTAAAAATCTACTTTCACCACAAAGACACAAGGTCACGAAGCACACGAAGGCGTTTAGTATTCTTTTTAACCAATCTCTGCATATCCCCGAACCCAACCTGGAACACACTACAAAGATTCGCTCATCTCGTACATTTAGTGGTCAGGTCTTTTTACCTGAATTATTCTGGAGATTGCCGCGTCGGCGTTGCCTCCTCGCAAAGAGGGGTTGTGGATAACTGTGACGGAAACCCGGGTTTTAAAATACCCACCTACACTCCTTGAGCTGAGGTGGGTTGGCCCAATTCACCCTATACCTTTATACCCGTTACCACGCCCTTGACCGCCTGCCTCACCCCTCGCACTGCTTCATACTGCAGCATATAGCGCATCATGCGGAAGGAGATAAACTCAGGCCCCAGAAGACGAACAGCACGTGCGACAAATAGCACGGGTGGCGTAAACAACAGAGACATAAATTGACGAAAAAATGGTTTGGTGATGGTGAAACCTGGCGTCTTTACAAACCGACTGGGTAGCAGGCAATAAAGATCAGGATAGAACTCCAGCAGTTTGGGAATCCCCTCACGGCCAAATTCATATTTTGACTTCATGCTCTCTTTAAGTGGGGCATGGAGGCAAAAAGCCACCGCTTCAGGCTGAAGGCGTATTTCATTGTCACTTCCGGACTTGACGCGATGGGCCAGGTCAATATCCTCGGCTTCAGGGTGATCAATGGATTCAGTGTGACCACCAACGGCCTGGTAGACCTGACGACGGACTGAAAAATTTGCTGTATTCACATAACGCAACGGGGGAGATAACTTTGTGCCAGCATGAGCAGCCCAACGTCTAGCCGATCTATAATCCCCATCCAAATAGCGGAACCAGCGGTTTTTCTTTACAAACTTTGGCAGAAAGATTTCACCCATGACAGCGGCTGTATTATCTGTGGTGTAGGTTTCCAGGTGCCGGTGGAGCAAACCAGGGGACACTTCCAGGGCACTGTCCAGAAACAGGATAATCTCATACTTGGCAGCTTTTGCCCCCAGATTACGACCAATCGCCCGATTTACATCCTTGTCCGCGGTAATGAATTTGACGGCAAAAGAGTAGGGATAGCCCTTGAGCATGGCTTCAACCTTCTCAGTGAGTCCCTGGAGCACCAAAATAACCTCAAACTCAAGACCGTCGTGTTCAAGTCGCTCGCAGTCCGTGAGAATACGGACACAGGCACCAGGATCGGCATTACTAAAAATGACGATACTCACTTGCTTTAAATCAGGCCAATTCACTGGGTAATTCCTCTATCCATCCCTCATCCTTATAAATATTATAGACCGAGCTCATGACGGCATTAACGCTATGGGTTTTTTCCACCCAGACACGTCCCGCCAGTTTTTTTTCCATAACCAGATCCTTTTTACTCACTAATTTCACCAGGTCTTCATAGAGCGTGTCTTTGTGGACATTCACAAAGGGATGGTCCCCCAGAAAAGCTTCATAGGTCGGTATCAGATTGGTGCAACAGGCCAGTCCCATGGAGAAGGCCTCCACCGAATTCATGCCATAACCCCAGCCGCCAAGATTGGCGACCTGATCAATATAGACATCGCATTCAGCCTTCATTTTAAGCGTCTTGTCGTGGGGCTGATTCTCAATTAGAACAAATTCAACGGAATGGCTTTTTTCCAACTTGCGACAGGCTTCAATTATGACATCGGAGCCCTTCCAGTAGCGGTCCCGTGTGGCATGGCAGATTTTGAGGGGCGTGTTCAATTCATAGCGTGGGGTATGCTGGGACACTTCATAGGGCAGAAACACATACTGCATATTGGGATGCTTTTCCAGCAGATCCAGTTCGCTGGAGGTATTCACATCCACCAGTGTATCAATCCAGGGAAATACGCCCCGGGTGCGCATGTCCACACCATGGTAATTGGCGAGCATGTGTTTACCCCTGGTTTTTAATACATCAAAAGGCCAGGCCGATGTTCTCAAGAAGCCGTGACCGCCTTCAAGGTGATAGATATCGTAGTCCAGGAGGTCATGCTTTTTGAATGCGGCTTTAAGAGCGGGTCTCCAGAGTAAATCCCGGATTTGAAAAAATATTTTTCTTCCCAATGGTGGATTCCATTGAGGTGGATAACCCTGAGCTTCATCGCGCAGGTCATCCTGGTTCAGCACAAGATCTTTGGCTCTGCGCAGGCCGTCCGTTTTGGGCAAGAGGGGCAAATCCAGGCAGATGTCTTCTGGAAATCCTTCAGCCGTGGGAAACAGGGTGACAAACCGGGCCTCATTACCCAGTCGTTTATGGGCATCCACAAAGAGTTGGAGGGTTCCGGCGGTGTTTTCGGTCCGCAGATAGAGGATTTTTAGCGGGCGGCCCATGCATTCCTCACAATCAGGTGGAGATAGAGCTGGTAGCTGAGTCGGGGCAACTTGCGATTGGCTTCAATTTTTTGAGCGAGTCGTTTTTCAATAATTTTTGGAAGACCAACCAGGGAGAGTATTCGCCACAAAAGGGGCTGGATCAATATCTGTGAATTTAACTCGGGGTGTTTGTGAAGCAGGGCAGGCAACCCAACTGATCCATATTGCTGGAGGCGATCTCGAATTCTGCCGTGTCGTTCAATTTTGACACGCTGCAAGGGGAAATCGGGAATAACGGTTCTATTTGAATATCCCGCCTGATCCAGGCGGTAAATAAGATCCATTTCGTGACCGCCATAGTGGTGCATTGATTCATCAAATCCTTTGAGTTTACAGTAGGGCTCTTTTTTTATAATGGCGGCGGTAAACAGGCTTTGCTTGATGCTAAGCTGCCCATTTACAGGGGCTGAGCGATCTTTTTGGCCGGCTAAAAAGCGCTGGAAGTGATCAAGTGCCAGTTCAGGTGCCGGTTCCAGAAGGTGAGCAGCAAAGTCAAATTCAGAGAATAACCCAAACCTGGCAATGCGCTCAAGATAGTCCTCGGGAATTCTCAAAAAGACCGAGAGCAGTATGATGTATTCACCCCGAGCCCGACGGACACCATCATTGCGAGCTGCCCCAGCGCCACGTTGTTGGTCATGACGGATAAGTTGCCAGTTCTCCATGGGGCTCTCTCCCAGACTAAGGCGGTCTGGCGAGCCATCATCCACCACAATAAGCTCCCACGGCTGGTGACAGTCGTTGACTCTTAGTTCGGCCAAAAAGCGATCCAAATTGTCCTGGTCATTATAGACTGGCAAAACAATAGACAGCATATTTTCCACACTCATTTGATGCGGGTATCCTGTCCGATGCTGGCGTCTGGTTCTTTAATCCTGAATTCCTTTCCCATATGCTCGTGCGCTGAAATTAAAGCCAATCCGGTTGGGATGAAGTGCTTTGTGTGTTTTATCCTAACTCCTGGAGGGAAACGGTGTTTCCAGTTTAATTGTTGTAGATGTGACTTGATGGTAGGTTGTGGGGAGAGACGGTATACGGGCAAGGGTTCTAGGGGTGTAGGGTATAGGGTATAGGGTATAATGTGCTGATCTGTCGCTTTACAACGAATGAAACGAAATGGGCTTATCCAAAAATCTGTGTAAATGGCATTGTTAGTTAATCATCCTGTCTTCAAAAAGTATGGCAAAATGATTCATCGCCTGTTTCCAATGTTGAATGGGCATACTCCATTTCTTGGTAATATTCATTAGAGCTA
>JAERTH010000145.1 GCA_016844955.1 Fidelibacterota bacterium
TCCTCTATGTCTCTGATCAAGAAGCAGCCAGGGCATTTTATAGCGATGTGTTTGATATGCTCCCCGACCTGCATGTTCCCGGAATGACAGAGTTTAAGTTGGAAAATGGTTTCAAGGTTGGATTAATGCCCCTGGAGGGCATACGTCACCTTTCGGTAGGGACTAAATTCTCTCCAGTGGAAACTGACAATCCCAAAGCCGAACTGTATATTATAGTTGATGATGCGGTGCATTATTTAGAGCGCGCTATTTCAATGGGTGCTATCCCGCTTCTGGATGTTGAACCTCGTGATTGGGGAGACAGAGCTGGTTATTGTTTGGACCTGGATGGGCATGTTTTGGCCTTTGCGGAATCCATGAAATCAGCCATTTGAAGTACATAGGGTTAACGGCTGACCAGACAAGGCTTCACTTGGAATCAGGTACCCTGTTCGACTATATTTGCCGGCACATTTTGAGCGATGTGAGAAAGACACCAACACGGAGCGTTTCAGCAGCAAGAATTAAATAATGAGTGAACTAACCCAGCCCCAAGTACTGACTGAAGAACAAGAGTTCGATCGTGCCTTGCGCCCGCAGAGCCTGGCTGATTTTGTAGGTCAAAAGGACACGGTTGACCAGCTTAAAATCTTTATTGAAGCTACCAAACAGCGCAATGAGGCTCTTGATCATGTGTTGCTCTTTGGACCTCCCGGACTGGGTAAAACCACACTGGCCATGCTGGTCGCCAAAGAATTGGGTGTCAATATCAAGATTACTTCAGGGCCAGTCCTTGATAAATCGGGTGATCTGGCTGGTCTCCTGACCAACCTGGATGAACGGGATGTGTTCTTCATTGATGAAATTCATCGTATGAATCATGTGGTCGAAGAATATCTCTATTCAGCCATGGAAGATTATCGCATTGATATCATGATCGATAAAGGTCCCAGTGCCAGAAGCGTTCAACTTAACCTGGAGCCATTCACTCTGGTAGGTGCCACCACGCGGGCCGGGCTGTTGACGCCACCTATGCGTGCTAGGTTTGGTGTAGTCTTGAGAATGGACTTTTACCAGCCTGAACAACTCCAAAAAATCATCAAACGCTCAGCCAATATTCTAAATGTACCCATCGATGATGAGGGTGCTCTGGAGCTTGCCAGGCGCAGCAGGGGAACCCCGCGTATCGCCAATCGGCTATTAAGACGCACCCGCGATTTTGCCCAGGTAAAAGGCAATGGTCGTATTGATAAAAAAATCGCAGACGATGCCCTGGGAATGCTCAACGTAGACCAGTATGGTTTGGACGATATGGACAAGCGCATCCTGACCGCATTAATTGAAAAATTTGAAGGTGGCCCCGTTGGTCTCAATTCTCTTTCCGTGGCAGTTGGTGAAGAAGCCAACACCCTGGAAGAAGTCTATGAGCCGTTTCTGATCATGGAGGGTTTTCTGGTGAGAACATCCCGTGGTCGACAGGCAACCCCTCAAGCATACAGACATTTAGGCTTTGTACTCAAAGCTGAATTACCACAAACCAACATGTTTGAAAGAAAGAAAGACTAATATATGCTTTTTGATCGTGCCAAAGCCCTAACCCTGTCAGACTTTGATTATGAACTGCCTGACGAATTGATTGCCCAGCATCCAACAGCCAAAAGAGATGGCTCCAAACTACTTGTGCTGGATGCTCAGTCTGGAGACGTAAAACACAGCAAGTTTTCCAAGGTTGTGGACTCCCTGGTCTCTGGTGATGTTCTCATCCTGAATAACACCAAGGTGTTTCCATCAAGACTTTTTGCCCGAAAAGACAAAACCGATACTGAGATCGAGCTGTTTTTGTTGCGTGAATTGGGTAACAACCTTTGGGAAACGCTGGTAAAACCAGCCCGTAAAGTTCGGGTAGGCAACAAGCTGGTAATTGAAGATAAAATCACTTGCGATGTGGTTGACAATACAGTTTCAGGTGGACGGGTTGTTCGCTTTGATAAAAATGGCGGAGATTTTTATTCTATTCTCGATGAAGTAGGTAAATGGCCGCTACCACCATACATCAACAGAGAAGCAGATGACAAGGATAAAGACCGCTACCAAACCGTGTATGCTGAACATCGAGGCGCTGTGGCAGCTCCAACTGCAGGACTGCATTTCACAGATGCCTTGCTAAAAAAGGCCAAAGCCAAGGGCGTGGAAATTCACACCGTTACCCTCCATGTTGGTCTGGGTACATTCAGACCCGTAAATGTTGAAGACATTACCAAACATCAGATGGATGCTGAATACTTTAATGTTCCAGAAGAAACTGTGGCAGCTATCAAAACTGCTAAATCTGAGGGTCGTCGTGTTATTGGTGTGGGAACTACCGTAGTACGGGCATTGGAATCAGCTGTTATGTACCCCCGCGAATTGGAAGCCGGTGATGGCTGGACCAACAAGTTCATTTATCCACCCTATAAGTTTCGTGTGGTCGATGGGATTATTACCAATTTCCACCAACCCAAATCAACACTCCTCATGCTGGTATCAGCCTTCTCTTCAAAGGAGAAGATTTTGAATGCCTATAAAATTGCCGTGGATAAAAAGTATCGCTTCTTCAGTTATGGCGATGCCATGCTCATTTCATAATAAGGATATTAGACGTTCGGTGGCTGAGGTGTCACACTGAGCTTGTCGAAGTGCTCTCGAAGCCGGGTATATTGGCAAATGAATGATATGAATCACCACCAAGACACTAAGATCACCAAGTATCACAAATCGTTTTGTGGTGTTTTTGTGCCTTCGTGGTTAAACCAAACCGGAACTAATTAGAAAAATGTCCACACCTGGAAATCCATCTATTCGAATCGGCACAGGCTACGATGTTCACCGGCTGGTGGAAGGTCGTGATCTGGTGCTTGGTGGTGTGCATATCCCTTTCGAAAAGGGAACCCTGGGACACTCAGATGGAGATGCGCTGACCCACGCTATCGCTGATGCAATTCTTGGGGCACTGGTCCTGGGTGATATCGGTCAGCATTTTCCTGATACGGATCCTGAATATGAAGGTGTCTATTCTATCGACTTGCTGAAACATGTGGCCGGTTTGATCCAGAAGAAGGGCTATTTAGTATCAAATATTGATGCCACTCTGGTGCTGCAAAAACCCAAAGTGAAGGGCTTTCTGCCAGAAATGCGACAGAAGCTGGCTGATGCCCTGGGAGTTGGTTTCGAACAGGTCTCGGTAAAAGCCACCACCACTGAAGGGTTGGGAATGACCGGACAGGGAGATGCCGTTGCCGCCCAGGCAGTTTGCCTCCTAACTACTGCTCATTAACCGGATTAATTCTATTGCTAGAAACTCTTTTCAACTTTATCGAACAATCACCAGCCTGGTTGGTTTTTCTCACCGTCTTTCTGGCATCCTATGTTGAAAATATTTTCCCGCCTATCCCAGGAGACACCATCCTGATTTTTGGGGCATATCTCGTCGGTCGTGGAAATCTTTCCTTCAGCATGGCCATGGCCACCACACTCATGGGCTCCGTAATGGGTTTTGTCACCCTGTATGTTGTTGGCTATAAATACGGCCGCGGTTTTATGTACTCCAAAACACAGGCCTGGTTTTCACCTGCCAGCCTGGCCCGGGTTGAAAAATTATTTGAAAAATGGGGCTATGGGGTTGTACTCATTAATCGCTTTCTAGCAGGCCTCAGAAGTGTAATCGGGCTGTTCTCGGGTATTGGCAAACTGAATATCTGGAAGGTAATTGCACTTTCAGCCATCTCGAGCTTATTCTGGAATGGCACCCTCATCTGGCTGGGGAGCTCAATTGGCGAAAATTGGGAACAGATCAGTATTTATCTCAAACGCTACAACACAGCAGTCTCAATCATAATTGTGGCTGTTGTCGCGGGATTCTTAATTCATCGCTATGTGATTGTTAAGGACAACCTGGCTGAGAAAGACCAGTAGACCCACCGTCCTGAAAATCATATCTTCCTGTTAGCACAACACAAGCATTTTGCTGGGGGTCCGCAGAACATGAAGTGTAAACACAATTTTTTATGGGTGATATTGTTTTGTTTAAATGTGACATCCTATTCACAGTGGCCGACGGAACTTGACTCAGCAATAGATTTCCCTGGAATGCACTATGGTAGATATCTACCTGATGGGAGAGGTGGGGCCTGGGTGGCTGGTGAAGATTATTTTGGTTCGCTTTACGTGACACGGGTGACGCGTGAGGGGACTTTTGTTCCTGATGCTCAATGGCTCACAATTGGTGGATTGTATGACGGTCAATTTTCCTCCGGTATGTTTATGAGTGAGGACTCTTGCTTGATTCTGGCTTTTTGCCAATACGAATATATTCAAGGGCAAGTCAATCCTAAGGGTTATGCATATCTTCAAAAAATTGATCTCCAGGGAAACAAAATGTGGACTGAAGGTGGAGTTCTAGTAAGCACTGAACAAAGCTCCCAACCATTTGGCGCGTTAAACGGTATTCCCGAACTTTGCACTGATCAGCAGGGAGGTGCATACGTCTCCTGGTTGGACTATCGATTGAGCGCCATATTTCCCGCGATCTTCAGTCAGCATGTCTGGAGCGATGGCTCGGTAGACTGGCAAACTGGAGGCAAGTGCATCCTGGACTATATCGATGATGATTGGGTTTACATTTATGCAACACCAGATTCCCAGTTTGTAACGGGCACCAAGTTTAATAATGAACATAAATTTATGTATTTCATGACAAATGCTGAAGGGGATACCCTCTACCAGTTGAGTCATCTGGTCGGCCTGCAAGGAAATCTGATAGCTATTGATGAGGACTATAATTACTATTATAGAGATGGCTATTCTGATGCAGGAATATTCATGCATAAATTCAGTCGGGATGGTACCTCATTATGGGGTGAAGAAGGAACATTGATAATTGAGCGTGCAGGGGTGGGTTATGTTCGAAGCTCATTTGTTGATGAATCGGGAGGCTATTTCTTTTCCGGGAATCATGATGGAGTCTATTTCCAATGGATAGATCCAAATGGAGTCCCATATTTTGATTCCGCACAGTATTTATCCATGAATACAAGTAAATCCAGCTTTACTCAAACAGACAGTAATCATGTAATGTTCGTTCAAAATGAAGTGCTTGGTAATACAATGTACGTGTATTCTCAACGGATAAGCAATACTGGCGAAAGAGATTGGCCAGACTCCACTATTGTTCATATTCAAGCCAACCAATCTGAATATATGTTGGGTCCAGATAATGTTTCAGATGGTAATGGTGGTGAAATCGTCTTTTTTCAGCATGCTTATCTGAAAGCGAAACAAATCAGCCGAGATGGAATAAATGGAGATATTACATTACCCGTTTTACCATGGAAGCCGCCAATTATTCCTGAATCGATTAATTGTTCCATCCAACCCAATCCAAGCAATTCTCAAATCGTTATAAATCTGGATGAAATTGGTGTCGGGGATCTAAGTTTGGAAATTTATAACCTCAGGGGTCAGCTCGTGTACCAGCAAAATCACATTAATTCTGGATTGGATAAATCTATCAATATCTCATTGAGTTCACTCGGTTTTTCATCGGGTACATATATAGTCAAACTTGATAATGGCATAACCCAAATAGCTCACGCTAGATTCACATTGATTAAGTAATGACCGTAAACAAATGAAGCTGAATAGACAGGTAAGTGAATGATGAAAATTGGACTTCTTGCTGCCTTAATACTCGTCCTCAACAGTCCAGTCTTTTCTCAGTGGGTGTCTGATCCAACTCTAAATACCCCAATCTGTACAGATTATCATAATCAGGCTGTCGTTTTGGGTGTCAGCGATGGGGCTGGTGGCATGATTATGACCTGGCGGGATCAGGAAATGTCCTGGGGCTATGATGTCTATGCTCAAAGAATCAATTCAGAGGGAATGGTCCAATGGGATTTAAGGGGAGCCCCCATTGTTGTAGCGAATGACGTTCAGCTTGCTACTGGTATAGTAAGTGATGGGAATGGTGGGGCATATATAGGCTGGCACGATTTGAGAGCAAATACCCGGAGTCCATTTGATTTACCCGATTCTTCAGATGCCTATCTACAACACATCAATCCCAATGGTGAAATACTCTGGGGCGAGAATGGGATGAGTGTCAGTCCACAGGATACATCTCGTGAATACGACCCCTATCTGGTTGAAGATGGAACAGGTGGTCTTCTTGTCTTTTGGGGGGCTGATACGACAGCACCCAACGGCTCATATATCACCAACATTTATGGACAACACTACAATTCCGAAGGCGAAAAATTATGGAGTGATCACAGCGCTCTGATTGACAGTGGCTACGGTGGGTCTGACACAAACCCCAGTTACCGATTGAAGGTGGATAGCGATTGTTCAGGGGGGGCCTTTGTATATGTAGCCTCTCAGGGTAATGGCCTCAATAAGATTCTACGTGTTTCGTCTGAGGGAGAAGTTTTATGGACCATTCCAACACCTCATGCTACTCAGTTCACTTCAGATAACAATGGTGGCGTAATATTTACTTATGAGACTTCTGTTTATGAGGATACTGCTTGGGTCTATTCCCATCATGCTCAATGGCTGGACAGTATGGGTGAACCACTGTGGGGTGAAGAGGGGACGATAGTTTATGTTACGAGTCAAGATAACAGGGATCCTGAAATATTATCTGATAACCATGGGGGGCTTTTTACATTTTTTAACACTCCCTTTGCAGCGGATGTGTACTGTCAAAGAATTGGTTCAGGTGGTGTTATAGTCTGGGAAAATCCTTTGCAGATTGCCTCTGGTGGTCTTTATGCAATATATAATATGAAATGTGATTCAAATGGCAATGTTACGGTGGTGTTTGGCGACTTTAACAGTCACTCAGGGAGTCAACATATAAAAGCACAAAGAGTAACTCTTGAGGGGGACAAACTCTGGGGTGAAGAAGGGGCAATTATATCTGCACGGGAATCAGAAAAGGGCTTTTCTGTTCCAATAGTTCATGGTGTTGAGGATGGCAATATCATAGTGTGGACAAATCTACATCCTTGGGATGGTTGGGATTTATATGGTCAGTATGTTAATCAATATGGTAACATTGGTCCGACTTCGATCTCCTCTGAGCAGAGCGAATTACCTGTACAATCAATATTAATGAGGGCCTATCCAAATCCATTTAACCCGCGGGCGACAATTGTTTATGATATACCGGTACAATCTGAGGTTTTACTCACTATTTATGACATCTCGGGTAGAGAAATCAAAACTCTCGTAGACATGTTTCAACCATCCGGTCACTATGAAATTCTATGGGATGCAAAAATTACTTCGGGTAAGCTTGTAAGCTCGGGAACTTACTTTTTAAAACTGCAGGCTGGTCACCATTTTCAGACAATGAAGTTGGTTTACTTGCGTTAAATACTAGTTTTAGCTGAAGTTTAGAGGTTACCTGGAAAGCTTGAAATCAAGGAGACAATCATGGATAGTTCCATCACCTGGTTTGAAATACCCGTATCCAAGATGGATAAGGCCAAAGCGTTCTATGAAGATGTTTTTCAATGTGAGCTCCGTGTTATGGAAATGGAATCTGTCAAACTAGCGATCTTCCCAGGTTCAGAAGTCTCCGGATCCCTTATTGAAGAACCCGACTATGTTGGTCCTCGAAGAGGCGTTGTAGTCTATCTGAATATTCCAGACACCATTGAAGCAGTTCTGGTAAGAGCTGAGCGTGGAGGTGGGCAGGTTGTTACAGGAAAGACCCTGATACAGGAGGATGTAGGCTGGTCGGCCGCCTTCCGTGATTTAGATGGCAATCAAGTCGGAATTTTTGAGTCTGTTTGAGCACCCCCCATAAAGAGTCACGGTTAAAATTGATAGTCGAACTTATAACAAAATTCCTACCTGCTCATTGGGGGACAAACCTCTGTCTGTAATATTTTCTGCTCATGGGCTGGGTTAATAATTCCAGCGGGAAAAGCATGCTGTTTTGGACAGAAAAATTCATTTAATTAGCAGGATGTTTAAACCCTTCACCATTCCTGCACACACAAAGGTCAATCTGGCTCTTCGTGTTCTGCGAAAGCGCGAGGATGGATACCATGACCTGGATACTGTTTTTCAAGAACTGGACTGGGGTGATGTGCTTCATTTTGAACCCGCTGATTCACTCACATTCAATCAACAGGGGCTGAAGTTTGATGATGGCGGCAATAACATATGCGTTCATGCTGCCGAGTTATTCAAAGAAGCATGTGGTGAGGATTTGCAGGTCACTATTACCCTGGATAAGAAAGTCCCGCCTGGATCCGGGATTGGCGGTGGTAGTGCAGATGGTGCTGCAGTATTGAAAGGCCTCAACCGTATAGTTTCCCAACCGCTCTCAAAGGAGAAACTACATCAGCTCGCCCTCAGGCTAGGTGCGGATGTTCCTTTCTTTCTAGAGGGTGGGCTGCAGCATGGACAAGGGATAGGTGAAAAGCTGGAAAGGCTGGAACTGGGCTTCGAGGGCGTGTTCCTGCTCATAATTCCTCCCATTCATGTATCGACAAAACAGGCATTTGAGGCATTAAAAATACCATTGACAGCCCATGGGGCTCCGTTTACTTTTGGCCGCCTTTTAGAGAAGGCAGAATTGGTACGGTTTTTTGAAAACGAATTTGAATCTGTAGTTTTTCATATACATCCAGAAATTGGCACGTTAAAAAACGAGCTCCAGGACACAGGAGCATTTTTTGCCAGTTTGTCGGGTAGTGGCTCGACTGTGTATGGCAT
>JAERTH010000146.1 GCA_016844955.1 Fidelibacterota bacterium
AGAATTCTAACTGGCTTTGTAATATTTAACTTTGCTAGCAACCCGGTTAGTTGTGGTATATGTAACTCCTGAGCATTTTTAATCGTCCTGAGAAATCTGGTTTCGTTAACTATCAGCTTGACCAGGAACACCAGCACCATACCCATCCAGATTAAGGTCAAAAGGAATTGGAGGTTGACACTGAAGGCTTCATTACCACCCACCATCAGCTCAGTGATAGTTATAGGTGGCAACGTATTCAGGTATAAGGTAGTTGGGTTCGGGATCGTGAACTGAAAGGGGAGCAAACTTTTAATCATCACCATTAACCATAATAGGTAAGTAAAGCGTGGGTACCGCCTTTGACTCAATCGGGCGATTGGCCAAACGATGAGAACCATCAATACAAGCTGCCAGGATTGACGCCATAGCATCTGTAGGATATCATGCATCAATTCATTCATGAGAGTCCTCCAACAACTTTTTGATACGATCCAGGTCACTTTGTGAAATTTCTCCTTCACCAAGTAGATAAGCAGCTAACCGACTGCTTGATCCACCAAATATTTGGTCTACAAAGCGTCGGGTTTCTTTACGAACTGCCCTTTCTCGGGGTATGAGTGCCTGATAGAAATTTACCAGACCTACTTTCTGTTTGCTAAGAAATTTCTTTTCTACAAGGCGTTCCAGGTAGGTTTGAATGGTTGTATATGCGCGCTGATGCTCCTCAGGCAATGATTCAAGAACTTCACGGGCACTGGCTGACTTCTGATCCCAGATCTGATTCATGATCTCCCACTCAAAGTTGCTTAAACGTTCCGTGATCGATTTACTACCCATGTCGCTATCCTCCTATACTTGTAGTAGTATAATGCCGAATGTGAATCAAACCAAATTATTTTTAAAATTGTAGCCTGAGTGTTAGATCAAGGCGTTTTGCTGTAAATATCTGGAAGTAGCTTCCAGAAGCAGATCCATCTCATCGGGAGTATTATAGGCATTAAAGCCCAGGCGAATGATTGGCTTATCCTGCCAGCGGGTGATCATGGCTTCAATGCTATAGTCATCCCAGAGGTGATTCCACAATTCCAGGGGATTGGTTTTCTCAGGCAGCAGAACACTGGCCATTTGCGGCAACCATGATTCGTCACAGAGTAGTTCACTCCCCAATATATCGGCAAATTTTATCCTGGATTCAATCACTAGGCTTCTGGCTTCAGCATTGCGAGCTGGCCAGTTATACTGCTCGCGGAAGGCCAGGGCTTTAGGAATACTTAAAAATGCAGCCATATCACGGGTGCCCCACATTTCGTGTCTCAACGAAAATGAGGGTTGATTGATTTCTGCCCAGCTCACGACCATTGGTTCAAAGCTTTCACGTTGTGAAGGATGGACATGCAGAAAAGCAGTCCCCTTGGGGGTCAACAGCCATTTATGACAATTGCTGGTATAGAAATCCGCCTGCAATGCTTCAATATCAAGATTTAATTGCCCCACACCATGGGCTCCATCAATGATTGTGATGATTCCCGCTTGACGCGCTCTGTGGCAAATATCCTCCACCGGTAGAATCAATGCTGTTGCTGAGGTGATATGACTGAGCAGAATCACTTTGGTCCGGGGATTCACCTGCTCCCAGAATAATTCGACCAAATCAGCTTGCGTAGTGACGGGAAGTGCTAGTGGCACTACCCTCAGTAGCGCACCACTTGATTTGCATTTACGTTCCCAGGTTGCCTGAATAGTCCCATACTCATGATTGGTTGTCAAGACTTCGTCACCTGGCTCCAGCTGTGTGGCAAACGCAATTGCATTTAGGGCAACTGTCACATTGGGCGAAAAAATCAAACCCTCAGAATCCGCATTTACAAATCTAGCCAGTGCTTCACGGGCTTCCTCCAGGGGTCCACCAGTATCTCGGGTAAATAGGCCCCTTACTTGCCGGGTAAAGTAGTCAATTGGGTTTTTCTCCAGCTCGAGTTGCCAATTCTGAAAATCCTCAAAGACTGGCCGAGGACACGCGCCGAAGGATCCGTGATTCATATAGTGAATATTGGGGTCAAGCAGGAAGAGGTGTTTCAGATTGGGTTGCATAGATCCCCTTATTTTTGGTCAGAGGAGTAAACTCTAACGGGTGATATCAAACGACGGAACTATAAATCAGGATTCATCAATTGTGAACTGACCAATATATTTTATCAGCGCATCCACACTCCAAGGTTTCTGAATAAAGCCCTGAACCCCTTTTAATTTGTAGTTAGTCATTTCCTCCGTGCTCAAATCACCACTTGAAAGAACAATCGGCACATCTTCGTCCAATGACCTGATGTTTTCTGCTAAATCCACACCTGACATCTTGGGCATATTTAAATCGGTGAGAACCAGACCGTATTTTCCAGGATTTTGCTTGAATAATCCAAGAGCATCTAACCCGTTGTCAGCAGTGTCGACGGTAAATCCTCGTTTGCGCAACATTTTGGATGAAGCCACCCGTATTGATACTTCATCATCCACAAACAGGATGGGAAACTTACTAATCCGCGATCCAGGAGTGCCTCCGGCGGCTTGTCTTTGGGGTAATTTGTCTGTAACTGGAAGCCAGATATAAAAGACGGATCCCTCACCTGGTACACTTTCAACATCAATCCAGCCATCTATATTTTTAACAACACTATGAACAACCGAAAGCCCCAACCCTGTTCCCTGCCCCACAACCTTGGTTGAAAAGAATGGATCAAAGATTTTCAGGCGAGTCTCATCATCCATACCACATCCCGTATCAGAGATAATCAACTCCAAATATTCCCCTGAACTTTGCTTTAAAGCTGTGATATGGTCAGGCGAGTTGTTTTTGACCAAACCGAGCTTGACCTCAACTTCCCCACCTTCTCTTCCAATGGCATGCATGGCATTATTTAGAATATTTATCAAAACCTGATGCATTTGAACATCATCACAAAGCACGGGTGGACAACTCTTATCTACGACTTCTTTGATGGTGATTGACTTTGGAAAATTGGATCGTTCGAAGACCAGTGCCTCTCGAATTACATCTTGAATGTTCACCGGCTTTAAGACTACTTCAGATTTACGACCAAAAGTCAACACCTGCTGGATGAGTTTTTTAGCTCGATCACTGTCCTTCAAAATGTCATTGATGTGATTCTCATATTCAGAGGGAGTTTCTTTTGCTGCAAGGGCGGATTCACCTGATAGCATGATACTCTGGAGTATGTTGTTAAAATCATGGGCTATGCCACCTACCATAATACCCAGGGCTTCCAGCTTCTGTGAGCGACGTACCTGATTCTCTAATGATTGTTTTTCCGTAACATCACGGATTATGCAAATTTTTCCCATAAACGTCTGATCAGCATCATGTAGCGGGACAGAAATACTTTCGCCGGGGAAAACCTCGCCATTTCTCCGGCGGTAATGAAATAATTGAGGTAAAGCACTATCAGATTTGAGAAATTTTTCTCGCTCACTCGCTTCATAGGGAAATTGGTCAGGACTGGCAAAAAGAATGGAAGGTTGATCCCCCATTATCTCAGATTCATCCCACCCAAGAATTGTGCGGGAAGCCTTGTTGACCGAAGCAATGCGGTCATCCGTGTCTAAAGCAATAATCACATCTGGGATTCCATCGAACATGGCATTTATGAATGAGGTCGTTCGGGCCAGTTCAGCTTCAGCATTTTTCTTTTCAGTAATATCTGTTCCAATTGCCAGTAATTCCCGCGGAGCACCATTACTATCGTAAATGGTTTTGTTGCTCCACTGCATATTGACCTGATTCCCAGCTTTGCAATGGATAACATTCTCAAGCAATTTGTACATTTTATTATCACCCAGGACCAAGTTGATTGAAGATATCAAATCATCACCGGGGTACCGAATCTCTGGCAATAGTGTTTCTGTCAGCTGAATCCCCACCAATTCTTCAGGCTTATACCCAAACAGGTTAATACCAAAACTATTGACGAAAATGACACGACCGGCAAGGTCTATCCGCAAAATTACGCTATTGGCACCTTCAACCAGATCACGATATTGCTTTTCCTTGAGTTCAATCTCCCGCGTTCGTGTGCGGACTTGATAGTTCAAATACTGATTCAGAAAAATGAGTACCACCGATAGAACGCTTCCCAGCGCAACAATCCAGATAAACCACTTAGGTATTACATTGCTTCTGAGGCCGCCAGCGTGCATCCAGTAATCCATTCGCTCCTGGTAAACGCTATTGGGATCAGCCTTCCAAGCCTTCAAGTATTCATCTATATGATAAAGCAGTAATTTGTTGTGATCCTTTTTGGTGGCAAAATAAACGGGAAAGGGCGAGAAGATTATGGTTGTGGGTACCAGATTATAATCAGTGGCATGTCTCAATCCATAATGTTGTGGCGCTACACCCGCCAAGATTTCCCCGGCACTTATGGCTGCAAATATTTCTTCGTGTGTCCCAAATTTTACAATAAGCGGCTTGACACCAAATTTATCTGCCGTACTGATAAAATTTTGCCCATTCATACCACGATTCATGATACCCACCCGACGTCCATGAAGATCGTTGATCGTTTCAATACCAGAGTTGGCGGAAGTGAATATTTGTCCCCAAATATCTATTGTAGCTTCCTGGTTAAAGTCCATCACCTCAGCCCGTTCAGGTGTATAGGCTACTGTGGTCATAAGATCCACTTCGCCTGCCTGGAGACGTTCCAGACTTTCACTCCAGGTCCCCGGAACAAATGTTACATCCCAATTTTCCTCAGTTTGAAGTGCCCGAATCAGATCAGGGAGCAAGCCCTGAGCAGTCCCGTCACTGTCAATAAAATTGAGGGGGGGCAGCGGAAAAACAGCAACACGAATTTTCTCTGGGGGTGGGACACTATTTATGAATAGAACACATGCACTCAGGAGTAAAAAAGTTTTGAGTGTAAGTAAACTGATTTTGTTCATGAATTTGCCACTGCACGGACAGCCTATAAATCTATCCTCTGACTGATTTGCGTATTTACTGCAAGTAAACTGTTTTTGAAGCAGTACTCTATTTTAGAGGTTGAATATCTGTGATGGTCATCGTCTTGGTACCACCAGGAAGATTGAGGGTCATGGTTTCCCCCTTCTTTTTGCCGATAATCATCTGAGCGAAGGGAGAGGATGTGGTCACAATATTCTCGTACAATTCCAATTCATATTCGGCAGCACCGGCAATAGCAACTGTGATGGGATTTTCACCATCGGTGTAGGTTACCTGCGTTCCAAAGGCAACCACATCGTCTTTGATCTTTTCAGGATCAACGATCTCATTGCTGAGGTGCTTTTCAAAACGATGGAGTTTGTTATGTAGTTGGGCCTGATTGTCTTTAGCAGCATGGTATTCTGCATTTTCTTTAAGATCGCCGAAATCTGCAGCTCGTTTGATATCTTTACTATTTTGCTTGATATCAGCTTGAATTTGCTTGATCACATCTTTGACCATATTATATGTTTTTCTGTAAATCATATCTTCATCCTATGTTGTTACCCGAATCCCTGATTAACTGGTTTTGTACTCACATTTAGATAGATGTCCATAATTCCGAGTACAGAAATGAAGTATAATACTCTGATTCCATAATCACTACTTAAATATGCTGACTTTTACATGTCCAGCACTGATTTTTCTATACTTGCAATGCCTTAAATCGGCATGTCGGCAGGTTATCTTTTGCAGCTTTTGGAAATACCCGGACAATTTCAACAATATTTTCCTGGTATATGACTAATTCTACTCACCACGAAGACACCATTGCACGAAAGGCATCATAAATGTAGTTGGGATTGGTAACTTTGAGTTTTTGTGAGGCAAAAAATCTTTTGAGCGCTTCCTATCCGAGTTACCACCGATTCATGACCTTCTCGGCGAAACCTAGAAAATCTTTTACTTCAAGCGCTGTCCCGTCATCCAGTGTAGCCTTCCCAGTGAAACGTCCGAACACCTGGTGTTGCCAGGACTGAATGAGCAGCATGTTGGTGTTGGAGTAACGATCCAGTATGGGTGTAAAATCCATCTCAAACCTTCCGTCATTACTTGAGAACTGCCATGGTTTAACAAAACTGTCCTCAGGAATATGAAAACTGATTTCATCCAGTTTATGTATCGTTCCATCATAAAATAGTGTGTTTTCTGTCGCAGCACGTGTATCACCGAATCCATAGCCGATGTTTAAACCAAAACGCTTCCCCTCAAGTCGACCAGAGGCTGAACCCCAGTACCATGTATTAGAATAGGTCCACACACCACGGCCCCAGTCGAGAACTCCATCAGCCTGCTCCTTAACAAAACGAAGTGTGCGTGCGCCCAACCGAATTTCCCCGAAAGCCGGCATGCAATTCACTTTGTGATTATAGTAGAATGCCCGGGGCCTGTTTTGAAAGGGAGTAGCAATCACAGTGGTATCATCCTGATCGGGATGCTGCATTTCAATGCGACCCTCAAGATCATGACCATCATGAAAATCCTTCCAAAAAATCTCGATGGTACGTTTTTCATCGGTTTTAAGAAACTTTAGGTCCAATTGCTTGTTTTTGAAGATCACATCCCCAGTTTGGGACGATGCTGGCATTTTGAATGCTCCCAGGGGAAGAACGGTAGTTACGGAGTTTGAGATTTCCTGCGCTTCAGAGAAATCGAAAACAGTAGCGGCAATAAACCCGATGTAACCCAGGTCAGAAATGGTAAAGGAAATACCCTCTGTATCTGAAAGTACTGCGTAATAATCCCACTCCTTAATACGAAAACGAGATGCTTTGATTTGATCTCGGTGATAATTCAGGAATGGTTGACGCGCCCATCCAGTTTGTTGTAAAGCTCCATTTTGATCTAACAAATCTGCCGGACTGGTAATTTCATGCTGCATCGATACCCCCTCTAATTGGTTGTGGTTGTAAATATGGTAGCAGGGCAAGCTATCTGCAACTACTACCTAATCACCTGCGATTATACGGAGATTGAGGCTCCCGAAATCTGCATCTGATAAATGAGTATTTTACTTTTGGGCAAGCTCAAGGTCCGGAAGAGGCCGGTGGCTGAGCCTGCCGAAGCCTCCGCTTAGTGGCAGGGATAAATGACCATAAATCAAATGTTGATTAACGATTGATCTTTGAACGAAGCACCACTTCCTAAATCCATGTTCTGAGGTTGGACATTTCGGCGAGCTCAATGTCCGGCTGACTCCGGCGGCTGAGCTTGCCAAAGCCCCGTCACGGTTGGGATCTTGACATTTCGGCTAGCTCAATGTCCGGAATAGCCCGGTGGCTGAGCCAGCCGAAGCCTCCCGCTAGTACCAAGGTATCTAACACTTCGGAAATCTCAGTAACCGAAAAAAAGACCCTTATAATCCAGGAATAAAACCAGATTACAAGGGTCCTGAAAAGGGATAATTAGCTTCCTATTTCAAGTAGAGCATTTTGATTACTCGGCTGTAATCACCGGCCTGAATTCTGGCAAGATAGATACCGGTATCCAGTGAGTTGCCGCTCAAGTCACCTGCCTGCCAGACGTGATCATAATACCCAGCGGATTGTCTGGCATCCACCAGGGAACTCACCAGGCGACCCTGTATATCAAACACCTGAACTATTACATCAGCAGCTTTGGGTAGAGCATAACTGATGGTCGTGCTGGGATTAAATGGGTTGGGATAATTCTGGTGCAAACTGAATTCATGCGGTAGATCAGGAAGCATCCCGTCTATGGCGATAGCATTGATAGTATGAAATTCTACATCATCCACCAGCACACCCATGCCACTGCCACTTGCATCAGAGACAAAATGGAAGCGCAACCAGAAATATTCTTCCCCGGCTTCAAAGTGGTTTGAGATATGCACGCTATGCTGAGTCCAGGAAAGATCATTGCCACTGTGGCTCTTCAAGATTTCCCAGTTCTCCCCATCGCTGCTAACTTCAAATGTCATCACATCAAGATCCGGCTCTGTTTCAAAATAGGTCCAGTAGTAAATGCTAAGATCTCCTGTTAGCGTCAAATCAAGCGGCTGGATAAAAGTCATTGAATGGTCGAGATTGGGAGCATATGGTGAATTCCCTCCATCCACATGGACCGAGTAGTCATCCATATGACCTTCCATATTGTCCGTAAGTCCCCAGCCATCCATATCCCACAAGGAGTTTGCCTCGCTAAAGGTATCTATCAGAAACGTGACAACTTCCTCGCTAATGATCCTGTTGTTATTCGCATTTGAATCATCTGGAGCATCCAATAGCTCGATTAAGAGCGTGAGGGCTTCTGAGCGATAATGGGCATATCGTGCGAAAGTATAAGTAGCTGTCATTCCTGCTTCCAGTGAAGCAATTGGAATTGTGTCCGCATACACAGTACCCGTTGAACTGATCAGCATCATCCTTATAGCAAAATCATGCTCATCATTTACACCCAGGTTTTCTATGGTTACGCTGACTGAGTCTTCGCGGAGCACTGCCAGACCACCATTGCTGATTGAATATTCGTTAATGGAGAGATCATGTTCTGGTGGATTCACAATTGAAAGGGTGACATCAACTTCATCCAGGACAAATCCCTCGTACATCATGTTTATGGTTGTGGTATAGAAGTCATCTTCAAGGACATTTGTGTTGGAAACAAGATCCAGATCAAAACTGCCGCTGCCCGGGACTGTAAAACTAGCCATGGGTAATTGCAGCCAGGTAGTCTCAATTGTATCCGCAGGAAAACCGTCCAGGCGTACGCCTCCTCCAAAGGTTCCTGCATTGGTGTAAAACACGGAAGCATCATCCATGACAACAATATTATCGATAAAAACGCCCAGACCTGTGGCCCCTCCATCTGAGGCAAAGCCAAACCGGATAACCACTTCATCCGAGGCGTATGCACTAAGATCAAATAGTGCCTCAACATAGCCATTATTGTCTCCAGCCCATCCAGGCACCATCCCAAAGTCCCAATGCCCCCCCCAGGCTGCCAATGCAGTACAGGTATATGCAGGTGTAACTGGTTCGATTACTTCAAATAGATCTCCGCCATCAGTTGAAATCCACACATTGGCACCATCCCAGCCATCAAAAGGTGCATCGGCACCACCAGGATTCTCAATATACCAATCCAACATAAAGCGCAATTGCGGATTGGTCGCGCTACTCAAATCCATGCCCGGTAACATTAAGAACTGATATGTATCATCAGGATATCCACCAAGATCGGCATCGCCACACCACCAGGATTCACCATCATATGCATTTGAATTATCTACGTGCCAGAGCAGAGAGTTAGGATCCAAACTCAAAGTTACGGCAGTCAGATCTGCTGGGATATTGGCCGAATTGGTCACAGTAACCGTACTGGTATCGATATCACCTGATATCAGATTCAAATCCAGGGAATGGCTAGCCAGAGATATGGTATTTATAAATAGGTCGAAGTTAAAAGTTGCACTTGGTAAAATTTCCAAACCAGGAGAATCCAGGGTCAGGGTGAGTGAAGCCAAATCTGTATGTGCGTCTTCAGCAATGGTGATTGCAAAAGTTCCAATAGTTGAAAATCCATCAGCAGAAATGGTATCTAGAAAACTTGCATTACCAATCTGGATATCAGGTGTACTGGCAGTCAGTGTCACCGTTACAGATGAGTCGCCTACCAGATGGGAATAATTCCGGAAAACAAAACTCAAGTCGGTGCTTTCACCGGGTTCCACTGTCCAGTCCTGGGCGGCAGGATTGCTGCTTACGACTTCCCACAGTAATAATCTTAATTCAGGGGGAACCGTCACATTATCTTCACTGAGCGCTCGGAAAGCATTGACACGCCCTGATCCCAGCCAATTTTCATAGGCAGGATTCTGGCTGTTGATATCATCAGTAGTTCCAATGACCTGGCGAATGAGCTGCTCATTGGTCCAATCTGGATGATAGGATTTCAACAGGGCAAACATCCCGGCGGCAACTGGGGATGCCATTGATGTACCTGAGAAACTGGCGTATCCACCTGGAATAGTGCTTAGTAGACCGGGTTCATGATTACCACCCGGAGTAGATATATCCACACCCCAACCAAAACTTGAATACCAGGCCTTCTGATCATAGCGATCAACTGAGGCAACACTGACACAGCCTGGGTAACTGCTAGGATAAAAATTGCCAAAACCGACCATACCCATGCTTCCGTCGTCATCATTCCCGGCGGATGAGACAAAAAGAGCACCGACAGCGCCGATATATTCAACTACTTCAGCTGCTGCCTGGGAGTATCCGCCTCCGCCCCAACTGGCGTTGATAATATCAGCTCCGTTATCAGCCAGATAAACCAGACCGTCATAGCCATTGTAAATATATTGTCCACCAGCACCAGCATATGAATGGGAAGTAGCTAAAATTTTAACATTCCAACTGATGGAGGCGATACCGACTTCATTATTGGTAACACCAGCGGCAAGACCTGAGACATGGGTCCCATGACGGCGGTTCTC
Organism: Fidelibacterota bacterium; assembly: GCA_016844955.1. GTDB lineage: Bacteria > Fidelibacterota > UBA8477 > UBA8477 > JABMPR01 > JABMPR01. The sequence continues at coordinate 10,464 of JAERTH010000146.1, forward strand.
GGCTTCCATGGGATCATTATTCTGAGTGCCGAATTCATCTGCCATCATATTCCATCCAATGAGATCATCGATATAGCCGTTTCCATCGTCATCAATCCCGTTGAGATCGCCTGTATCCATTACCCATTCATCACCATCCCAGAGCATGGTCTGGCCATCACCATCTGCATCCTCGCCCAGATTGTTATAGATATTTGATGCAAGATCCGGGTGTTTCCAGTCCACTCCCGAATCACAAATGCCCACGATAACTTCCTCAATACCATTTTCGCCCTTGTGAATGTCCCAGGCTTCTTCAGCCTGCATTTGGGGCAAGTGATACATGATTGAATCGTAGAACGCATCGTTGGGAATAGCTTCCGGGTAGGCAGCTGG
>JAERTH010000147.1 GCA_016844955.1 Fidelibacterota bacterium
CCGGATTTTAACAGGCTCTCTTCGGCCGTCAGGACCGCATGATAGGCAGTAACGCTGTGATCCAGATATTTTATCAGGTCATGTATTATAGGTGATGGCATTGTGACTCCTTAGTAATTGTCGAATTCTCGACCCATTCATTTCCGTTTAAAATACTTCCCAGGCAACTGTTGAACCAGGCCCTTCATCTCAAGCTGCAAAAGAATCCCCAGCAAGGCGAAGGTAGTCTGTCCAGTCGCTAATGAAAGGTCATCAATCTGAATCGACTCCATCCCCTCAAGGACAGTTAATATTTCCATTTCCTTGGGATCAGCGCTGATGATCAATTCTTGTTGACCCGCCGATTTTCCGATTTGAAATTTATCACCCAATTCTTCCAGAATGTCTTCCACGCTTTCAACCAGCTTTGCTCCCTGCTTGATGAGTTGATTGGTGCCCTTACTCTGCCTGCTCAGTATTGACCCAGGCACAGCAAAGACTTCCCTGTTCTGATCCAAAGCAAAATAGGCAGTTATTAGTGATCCACTCCGTTCAGCGGCTTCAATGACCACGGTTCCAGAAGCGAGGCCTGATATAATTCGATTACGCCTGGGAAAATTGGGAGCATCGGGTTTACTGCCCAGGAGAAATTCAGATATAAGCAGACCTTGATCGGCAAGCTCATTATAAAGATTGCGATTCTCTGCAGGATAGACACGATCCACCCCATTCCCTAATACTGCAATAGTATCCCCTTTATTTTCTAAACAGGTCCCATGTACGATGCTATCAATACCCTTGGCTGCACCTGAGACCACGGTGTACCCCTGCGCTGTCAATCCCTTACTGAACTTTGCAGCGACATCCGCTCCGTAGCGAGTCGGGGTTCTCGTGCCCACCATGCCAATGCTTTTTGAATTTAACAGATCTATATTCCCTTTACAGAACAGTACGATGGGTGGATCATAAATTTCTTTTAACAATTCAGGATAAGCATCTTCCCAGATAGAAATAATCTTTACATCGAATTTTTCTGCCAGGCGTTCCTGACCAGCAAGCAGTTCGTCGTCCTGAGGGGCTAAAATGGCATTGGCCGTTTTACTGTTTATTCCCTGAATCCGGGTGAGATCAGCATAACCTGAATTGAAAATATTTTCCAGTGAATTGAAATGTGCGAGTAGATCAAGTGTCTTTCGTGGACCTACTCCCGGAATATTAAGGAGCCTGATTATGTTGGCAAAACTGCTAGCCACTGATTTGTGTCGCCAGAGTTTGAATCAGGTTATCGAGTCCCTCTCCAGAAACAGATGAGATGGTAAACAGATCAATGGGTTCAAAAGTGGTAACTTTTGGTACACCGACATAGGCATCCATTTTTGTAATTGCCAGCAGACGCTCTCTTTTTAACAAACCTGGGCTGAATTTTTCAACCTCATTATAAAGCAGTCGATAAGATTCCCCAGGGTTCTCATCATTGGCATCAACCAGAAAGAGTAATACGCTGCAGCGTTCCACATGCTTCAAAAATTGAGTGCCAAGACCTTTGCCCTCGTGAGCCCCTTCAATGAGGCCTGGAATGTCTGCCATCACAAAACTTGAATATGCCCCTGATTTTACGATCCCCAAATTGGGTGTCAGGGTAGTAAATGGGTAATCAGCAATTTTTGGTTTGGCTCTGGAGACTCTTGACAGGAGCGTGGATTTTCCAGCATTGGGAAATCCGACCAGTCCCACATCAGCCAATACTTTCAGTTCCAATTCCAATTCACGCTCTTGCCCATCCCGCCCATACTCGAATTCACGAGGTGCCTGATGTGTGGGAGTCACAAATTCTCCGTTTCCCCGGCCCCCTCTTCCACCATATGCTGCCACAATGGATTCACCATCAAGCTGGAGATCAGCAATGATGTCTCCAGATTCAAAATCCTTAACGATGGTTCCAGCAGGGACTTTAATAAAGATATCCTCGCCATTCTTACCATGTTTCAGACTGCCCTCACCATGTTTTCCACGTTTGGCTTTATATATGCGATGATAGCGAATATCCTGAAGGGTGTGTAGTTGGGCATCTACCTGGACGATAATTGAGCCACCGTGACCGCCATTTCCTCCCGCAGGTCCCCCTTTGGGTACGAATTTCTCGCGGCGAAAAGCAATAATTCCATCACCACCTTTGCCTGCTTTAACCCTTATGCGGACGTAATCGACAAATCTCATAAAAGTCCCTACCTGTGATATCTCGTGGCAAGATCGTCCATGTGACGCTTGAAAAACGACAGAAAAGCACGGTCATCAATATTCATATCAACCATCAACACATCGGCTACCTGCTCATAGTCTAGTGCACACAGGATTGAGGCTTCACCGTCTTTCTCCCACCCATCGGTGACAACCACGTGATTCATAATTTGCTCAAGAGTGATAGGCAGTATGGATAAAGATTCGAATATCTCATTTTCACTGAGGTTGGCGTCCTTCTGATCCCAGTAGTCACGCATAATAACTTCGACTTCGTTGACCAGGATGGTATGCAGTTCGGACTGTGCTTTTTGGACTGATTTGTCCAGGTCAAATGATGCCTCTGCAGGAAGGTGAATTACAATGAAAATGGTATCACGAGCGGAACGATGGGTGCCAACCCACTCTGGTGTGTCTTTTGTTCCAGCACTGGGCAAATCATATGTGGGTGTCTTTGATGCACAGGATGCCAGCATCAGGAGTATGAGTATTGCACCGACAGTGAGTCTGATATTTTTCATGATAGCTCCTGAATGTATGATTCGACGATGTCTGATATTTGTCCTGCTTTGACCATCTCAGCAATAGCTTCGATATGCATACTGAGGGGGCCATCTTTTTCCAGGTAGGGGACTTTGGATCGCATTGACTGATAGATTTCCTCGCTACAGGGTGCCAGATGGTACTGGGGGTTCAAATCCCGCGCCTGAGCGGCACACAGCAGTTCGATGGCTAAAATATTTGTCGCGTTGGCTATGACCTGTCGTAATTGGTGTCCGGCGTTGGGAGCCATACTTACATGATCTTCCTGATTGGCTGAGGTGGGAATTGTATCCACTGATGCGGGGTGTGCCAGACCCTTATTTTCACTGGCCAATGCCGCGGCCGTCACATGGGCTATCATGAACCCTGAATTCAATCCTGCCTCCTTCATCAGAAACATTGGTAAGTTGCTTTGGCTGGTTTCCTGATAAGCGGCAATGCGTCTTTCGCTCATGGCTGCCACATCAGACAGGGCAATGGACAGATAGTCCATGATATGCGCTATAGGGGCAGCGTGAAAATTCCCACCTGATACAATTGTATTCTCTTCGATGAGAGTCACTGGGTTATCTGTAGTACTATTTGCCTCACGGGTAAGAATGTCCTCAGCATTGACAATCAAATCGTAAAGTGAGCCGTGTACCTGTGGCATACATCGGAGGCTATAAAAGTCCTGCACGCGATCGCAATCCAGATGGGCGTCTCGATAACCGCTATGGGCCATAAGGTGAAACAGAATTTTTCCAGCTTGTATTTGGCCTCTTTGGTTTCGGGCGGTTTGAACTTCCTCGCGAAAGGCTGTATCCGTGCCCAGCATGACCTCTGTGGTAAAAGCTCCTGTGGCAGACAGGGTAGCAAAAAGAGCTTTAATGCTCAGCAATGATTCAATAGCCAGCGCAGTACTAACCTGGGTGCCATTAATCAATGACAAACCTTCTTTTTCCTTTAAGGCCACAGTGGGAAGATTGAGTGCTTGAAGGACATGGAGACTCGGCCTGGTTGTACCATCATCCTGTAGAAATAAGCCCTCACCGATTATGGGCAATGCCAGATCGGCCAAAGGTGCGAGATCACCGCTGGCTCCAACACTGCCGCGTTCACGAATGGCTGGCATTAGATCATTGTTGTACATTGATACTAAGGCTTCAATAACCTCATATCGAATACCGGAATAACCACGCAAAAGACTATTTATTTTGAGCAACATGATCAGACGGACGGTTTCTTTTGATAAGAAGTCGCCTGTGCCTGCTGCGTGACTTCGGAGCAGGTTAACCTGGAGTTGATCCAGATTAGCGCTTGAAATTCTTTGGTTGGCTAGCCGGCCAAATCCTGTGTTAACACCATAGACAGTCTGCCCGGTTTCCAGAACATGATCTACAACCTGTCTAGAGGCATTTACCAGAGCAATAGACTCATCAGCAATGGAAAGCTTGGATGGGCTGGCCAATTCACTTCGTAGGGTTTCCAGTGTTAATGAATTACCATTGAGAATCATATGATCATCTCCCTAGTTTGAATGCCTGGCAGGAATCCCATGAGATTTATACCAGCTTCTAATCATATCTACCAATTCACGTTCAGTATTGGCTGGAACATGAGGAATGGGTGTGGAATTTCTGAAATAATCACCGTAGCGCTTGGTGAAAATACGCTCATCCAGTGACAGGATCGCCCCGAAATCGGAAGTGCTGCGTATCAAGCGACCCACGCCCTGTTTGTATTTGATAGCAGCCTCAGGCACGCTATACCCCATGAAATCATTTTCACCTGCGGCTTTGAGTGCATCACTATTGGCTCTAACAATGGGATCAGATGGTACCAGGAACGGCAATTTAGCAATGACCAGCAGTTGCAACGCTTCACCACGTATATCAACACCCTGCCAGAAGCTATCTGTGGCTAACAGAATGCTATCCGGATATTTCCGGAACTGATTAATAAGATCCATTCTGGATGTACGGCTGGACTGTACTAATAAGCGTCTGCCTGAACCTTTGATACGATCTTCCAGTTCCTCCTGCCAATTCATCAACATGGTGTAGCTGGTAAATAGAATCATGGTACCGACAGGATGAGCCTCCCAGATTTTCTCCAGGAGAAACAACACTTCGATGGTGTAATTCTCGGCATTCTGAGGTCCCATAAATGTGGGCACAAAAATTCTGGCCTGATCTTCATAGAAAAATGGTGACGGATAGGTCTTTTCTTTTAGTCGATCATGACCGCGTAAACCCAGTCTCTGCTTCAGGTAGTTGAAACTGCCATCGATATTGAGTGTGCCGGAAGTGAATATTGCTGAAGCAAGATCTTCATATACCCTATCCTGCATCTGCTTGCCAATTTCCAATGGCACCTGGACAAATTTTACAGCCACCACTTCACTCTTGGGCATAATCTCAAACCAATAGATCAAATCAGGATTATCAGCTGCTGCCTGTCCATCCATGACCGCCAGGGTTCCAGTCATCATCTCACGCCAGGAGTTAAACCGTGAACTTATTTCACCCAGGCCTGGCAGTTGATCATCTTCCAGCTCATCCAGAGATTTTTCAATCTCACGCACCAGGTTGGCCAGTGCTGTAAGTCCGGTAATCATGGAGTACCAGATCCCGCGAACAGGAGCAAAAATATCCTTATCAGATTTATATAGCTCCTTATATGTAAAGGTCGCGCGCTCCACCTCCCGAGCCCGAGTTGACTTAAATTCGGTAAAAAAGGCCAGTAAGGTTTTGTCCAGCTCCTGTATATCAGTTTCCAACTGATCTATCTGATTGGTTATAGCGTTTTTTTGCTTTTCGTCAATAGGTACCAGCAAGTGTCTCAACTCGATAGACATGCCACTTTTAGTCCGTCCTTTATAGAATAGCTGATCCATCTGAATACGTAGAGATTTGTAGGAAAATTCAGCAGCAAAAAATTGGTAGGCCGTTTTCTCGAGTAAATGAGCCTCATCCACAATCAGACGCTGGTAGGCAGGCAAAATTGCGTGATCCGCTGCAGCATCTGCCAAAAGCAGGGAGTGATTGACCACCACAATATCCGATTTGGCTGATTCCTGGCGCAATTTACCCAGGTAGCAGTAGTCATTATGGGCACAAACATGGGTGGTGCAAAACCCAGGTTCACTATTGAGCTTTGACCAGACCAATGCATGTCCACCCGTATGAAAGCCATTATGCTCGTCAATATCTCCTGTTGGTGTCTCATGGGCCCATAATACCAGGGTTTGCAGGGCTTCCTTTTCCCGACGACTAAAGCGCCAGGCAATATCGCGCATCGCCCTTTGCCACTTGGTTTTACAGATATAATTATTGCGCCCTTTCAGCATCAAGGCTCTGACCGGTAAACCCAATTCTTCCTGAATAAATGGGATTTCCTTGTGGAACAACTGATCCTGAAGATTCTTGGTGTTACAACTGATGAGTATGGGTTCATCTTCTTTTAGCTTATGGCGTGTGAGCACAGCTGGAACCGTATAGGCCAGACTTTTTCCAACACCAGTCCCTGCTTCAGCCATGAGGAATTCATCATCCTGCATGGCCTTCTGGATGTCATAGGTGAGTGATACCTGGGTTTCACGGCGTTCATAATCCTCCAGGCGTTGTGACAGGAGTCCTTCTTCGGAGAAAATTTCATCCAGGTCAGGGAATGCTCCCTCCTGGGTACTATGTCTGATATTGGGTTTTTTAGGCATTGGAATGCGAGGGTATTCATCCAACTCCCCCATTTCCCTGCCTGAAGCTGTCCAGTCTAACATGTTTCTATAGAGAACTTCATTGGGGAGATGTGTGCCATGCATAACATCCACCAGAACCTTAAGCACATCCTTTGGAACACGCTTCATCTCTGAAACGAGAATAAGTAAGATATCTGCCACCAGGTCGGCGTCATAGTCAGCACGGTGCGCACCTTCTTTTGACAGACCATAGAATTCTGCAGCAGTGCCTAGTTTATGATTGATCATGTCATAGCGAACTGTACGGACTAGACTAAGCGTGTCCAGCAATGTGTTTTTCAGGGGAATACCATCAATGGCATCCCGTTTCACACTGAGAAAATTGTGATCGAAAAAGATGTTATGAGCAACCAGGGGGTGATCTCCCAGGAAGTCATAGAGATCATCTACCACCTCCTCAAAAGTGGGTGCATCAGCAACCATTTCATCCGTAATACCAGTCAATTTTTGAATGAACTTTGGTATTCTAACAGGCGGTTTAATGAATTGTTGATATCGTTCTACGGCAACACCATCTACGACCTTGACGGCACCAAATTCAATGACAAAATCTGTTTTGGGGTCAAGTCCGGTGGTTTCCAGGTCAAATGAGACAAATGTTCCCAGCCCAATCCCCTGTAAGTATTCTGCGAAACTCATCTGTTCATCTCTGTAGGAGTAGAAATTCTATATGATTTCAATTTTTCCTTGGCTTTCTATGCATGGAGCATATTACACGCCTGCAAAGGCACGCGTCACGTCAAGCAGTATCCCAGGTTTCTCTCTGGCTACAGCTGTGAATATTTTTAGCAATGATAATTTATCCGATGGTGTTTTCACCAGACGATGGGCGATTTTGTTCAACTGATCATCCGTGATTTCAGCTATTCCCTGAGCAATTCGGTAGAACGCCTCATGGCCTTTACCTTCAGCCTTATGCCAGCGTTTAGGATAGTCAGCCATTCCGGACACTGTGACATCTCCACTCTGGATGGACTCTGCAGCAACCTGACCAGCAAGCTGACCTCCGACCATTCCGGTAATGATTCCACCACCTGTTACAGGATTAACCATCCTGGCAGCGTCACCGGTAAGCATTAAACCATTGCTTGTGATAAGTTTTAGTGTTTTGGCAACAGGAATTCCACCACAGACACTTGTCAGAATTCGAGCTTTTGGGAAGTATTTATCTAAAAAACCATGGATCATATCATGGGGATGGCACTCATGGGCATATTTTCCATTCACCCCCAGACCAATATTGGCCATGCCATCACCCTTGGGGAAAATCCAGAGATAGCCACCTGGCGCCCACACATCTCCATTGTAGAAATCTATCATTTCCTGATCCACATCGATGTTTCCCACGGTAGCTTGATAGCCTGAATCCATATCCTTCAACTTGGTGGCCGTGCGCATTCCAGCCATTCGACCCACTCGTGATTCAACACCATCAGCAGCAATGACCAGTTTTGCGCGCAAGCTTCGTTGCTCGCCCATGTACTGATATTTCACACCACAGACAGCGTCATTCTCCATAATGAGTCCATCAACATAGGCTCTGGTTTGTATCTCAGCTCCGGCCTGACCAGCCCTATTTGCCAGTTCATAATCAAAAAGGCGACGATGCAGAACATATCCGGCATTGGCCAGACCAAAATCAACCTGAGTGTTGTCAGGCGAGCGCATTCTGACTTTCGATATGGTTGTAGCAATCCATTTGGGATCGGGTTCGATAAATTTACGTAACCCCGCTGCGCCGACACCTTCTCCACAACGAACAGGATATCCAATATCCCGATCTTTTTCCAGCATGAGTGTTTTGGCACCACCTTTGGCAGCTGCTTCAGCCGCCATTGATCCAGCTGGGCCACCGCCGACCACGATAACATCATAATCAGTCATTTTTAACCTCCTCCGGTTTATCAGAGGAAAGAACTTTTATGGGACACACCCAGACACAGATGTCGCAATCTATGCAGGTATCATGGATAATAGAAATATCAGCCTCACGCAATTCAATGGCATCTACTGGGCATACTGCCACACAGGTACCACAAAAATCACATCGGTTATCTTTTACAAGGATCATTTAAAACCCCTTTTATTTAAAATTCGAATTGACTCAAATATATATTAACTCTGAATACAATAACGATATTGAATTGACCTGTTAAAATAGGAATCAACGGTGCATTCTAAATACTTAATTGCACCCCTGTATTGAATGTATTGCCAACTGGTTAGCTGTGACAATACTATAGCAGTTTAAACCTTCTGACTTATACAATCCCCAGACTATTTAGTAAGACGATGGCAATGAGCACAGGTGCGATGAATTTGAGAAATATAAACCAGATGGTTTCAAAATTAGGATTCATCTCAAAGAAATTCTCTGCTCCCTCTTTCACCGCTTCCATTACGGCAGATCTGGACCAGACCCATCCAGCAAATATGGCAATCATAAGACCACCAAAGGGTAACAGAATGTTTGAGGCTATAAAATCAACCACATCAAAAAATGTTTTGCCCATAAAGGTCACGTCTGACATCAGGTTAAAGGATAGTGCCGATGGCACTCCCAGAAGAAAGATGGTTCCACCGAATATCATCACGGCACCCTTACGATTCCAGCCGCGTTCATCAACGAAATAAGCCACCACAACTTCCAAGAGTGAAATAGCTGATGTCAGAGCGGCAATTGCCAGCAAGAGGAAGAACAGGAAGGCAAAATACACACCTCCGGTCATTCCTGCAAATACAGCCGGCAAGGTTTGAAAAATGAGTCCGGGACCCGCTGCAGGATTCAATCCTGATGCAAATACGGCTGTAAATATGGCTACACCTGCCATTAATGCGATAACTGTATCGAGAAATACTATTTGACCCGCTGCACTGACAACGTTGTCCTTTTTTGACATATAACTTCCGTAGGTCATCATGGCACCCATACCCAGACTGAGCGTAAAAAATGCATGCCCCAATGCAATGAGAATGGCCTGACCATTTATTTTACTCCAATCAGGAACCCATAGGAAGGCCAGTCCCTCGGAAGCACCATCCAGTGTTACTCCCCGAATCATGAGAATCACCAGGATTGATAGCAGAACAGGCATCATAACTTTGCTGGACCGCTCAATGCCGCCCTGTACGCCGCGAATCACAATAAACATGGTGAGAAAGAAAAAGAGTGTGTGATATCCAAGCGTCCACAATGCATTGCCCGATAACCTGCCAAACAGTACCCCTGCTTCTTCGGGGCTTTTAAAATTAGAGAGAGATCCTCGTAAGGTTTCTACCACATATCCAAGGGTCCAGCCACCAATAACACTGTAGAATGATAAAATCAGGAATCCGGCTAGCACGCCCAGGAATCCCACTGAAATCCAACCTTTTGAATTGCTGAGCATGCTAAATGCCCCAACGGGATTTCTTTGAGTGGTGCGTCCAATGAGAATTTCTGAAATGAGAACCGGGAATCCGATGATAACGATACAAATCAGATAAATAAAGATGAAGGCTGCACCACCATTTTCACCGGCTATATAGGGAAATTTCCAGATGTTTCCCAAACCAACCGCTGAACCGGCAGCAGCCAGAATGAATCCAAGTTTCGATCCCCACGCTTCTCTAATCTGTGTCATCTATTGTTCCATTCATGTTGTTTTGTTCATCGTCAGACTCAGGCGGTATACCCTCTTGGTCGATTTCATACTTATCAAAATCCCATAATTGAGCATCTACATAAGCATCAATGATATTCAAGGTCCATACTAAAGACATCATCCAGATTTTATCATTTCGTGCACGATGCAGGTCCTGATCCAGAGGGGCATCTTCATACTCACCCTCCGCTTTCACATACTCATAGCCATAATAGGCAAAGATACTGGCGAAGACGGCTGCTTTTACAAAGCGATGGTTGTAAATTTGACCTCCACCTGGTACAAATGAATAGAGCAGCGCTTTCCCACCCTGTTTAGCTGATGTAGAATCAACATCACCATCGGCTAATGTTTGACCACTGGCTACGGAAATTGTCAGCAACAGTAACAACGATTTCAATAAGGAGCTGAGCATAAACCCTATTTGTGGGCGATCATCTCTATTTCAACATCTGTGCCCAATGGTAAGCCAGCAACCTGAATGGCCGCTCTGGCAGGGGCATCATCACCGGGAAAGAATTCAGCATAAATCTTATTGAGTATAGCATACTGACCAAGGTCAGTTACAAATATATTGGTTTTAATAACCTTGCTAAAGTCACTACCAGCTGCTTCCAGAATGGCTTTCAGGTTATTCATCACTTGATAGACACGCGCTTCAAAGGAGGTGTCCACCAATTTCATGGTTGCTGGATCAAGCGGTATCTGTCCCGCAGTAAAAATCAGACCGTTGTATTCCACTGCCTGGTTGTAGGGACCAATTGCAGCAGGTGCATTATCTGTACGAATAATATTTTTCATGATTTTTCTCCTCAGAAATACGGTGGTTCAATTGAATTGAATGCTTCTGGTTAATCCCAGATGTAAATAAGTACCGAAAGGTCTGCTTGTCAATAGCTCCTTAGGTCGGATGTAATACTAGCAGACTAGTATAGAGAAATCATCTCAGCAAATGTCTGTCGCCGCTTAATGAGATCAATTGAACCATCAGACTTAATCAGAACCTCAGGACTGCGTGGACGCATGTTATAAGTGGATCCCATAGAGCTGGCATAGGCTCCGGCGGATGCCACGGTCAAGAGGTCACCCGATTCATATTGGGGAAGCTCACGTTGTTTTGCCAGTGCATCAGAGCTTTCGCAAACGGGACCGACCACATCTCCCACTGTAAAATTGTCCTGTTCTCTGTAGGAAGTAATCTCGTGATAAGCATTGTAAAGCGCAGGCCGAATGAGGTCTGTGGTAGCACCATCAACCACTACAAAATAGTGATCACCGTTCTCTTTAACACCCAGAACACGCGAAAGCAGTACCGCGCTGTTCGCCACCAGGACTCTACCAGGTTGGATATGGAGTTGAAAGTTGCCCAGCTTTTTATGGGCAGATTCAGCAAAAGTTTCCAGATAGGGTGTGGTCTCCAGAATATCCTCAAAAGGATTTTCATAATTCACACCAAACCCACCACCAAGATCCAGGTGGGTCAGATCCACGCCCATGCCAGACAACTCATCCGTGTATTTCGACAGATAGTCGATTAAATCCAGGAATGGTTGGGGATTCAGTATCTGTGAACCAATATGGCAGTGCAGACCTTCAAAATTTACATGTGGATAATCACTGGCGTGGGTCAGTAAATGGGTGACCATCTCGGCACTCATACCAAATTTATTCTTTTTCAGCCCCGTGGAGATGTGAGGGTGTGTTTGGGGATCAATATCAGGGTTTAGTCTTAGCAGAACATTAGCCTGCACACCCATTATTGCAGCCTGAGCTTCAAGATGTTCCAATTCAAACAGGCTTTCTACATTGAAATGGTCAATATCGTCTTCAAGAGCCAGCTTTAATTCACCGGCAGTTTTTCCAACACCGGCAAAATTTATGTCCGAACCCTGAAATCCCACATGTTTGGCCATCTGGTATTCACCAGCGGAAACAATATCAACACCCATCCCATAGGATTTGAAGAGAGCGAGAATTTTGGGGTTAGAGTTGGCTTTCATGGCATAGGAAACCTTAAAGCCACGATCAATGAAACAGCTTTTTAGTACATCTGCGTTTCGTTTGAGAATTTTCTCAGAATATACATAGGCCGGTGTACCATACTCATCTGCAACTACTTGCAGATCCACGTCATCACAGTGCAGACGACTGTTTTTATAAGTGAAGCCCATTACCAGCGAACATTCAGGTTTCTGTTGGCATGGGTTTCATCGACCCGACCAACGGGGGTGTTATGGGGTGCACTATGCAAGAGATCAGGGTTGGTTTCAGCTTCCTCCGCAATCTGCTTCATTACCTCGATAAATCGATCCATGGTTTCCTGGTTTTCACTCTCTGTGGGTTCGATCATTAGTGCATCCTTGACGATTAGAGGGAAATACATGGTTGGAGAATGAAATCCAAAATCCAGCAGTCGTTTGGCTATCTGGAGGGCATTGGTACCTTTTTCCTTCTGGGCTTGAGCCGATAGAACAAATTCATGCATACAGGTCTTGTCGTACGCTAGTTCAAACACGTCCTTAAGCTTGTGCATCATATAGTTCGCATTGGAAATGGCGATTTCTGAAATACTTCTCAGACCATTAGGGCCTAACATACGAATATAGGTCCATGCTCGAATCAATATGCCAAAATTGCCATAAAAACCATGCACCCTACCGATGCTATTTTTGTGATCAAAATTCAGGAAGTATTGACCATCCTTCTGTTCTACACGGGGCCTTGGTAAATAATCTATAAGCTTATCTGTAACACCAATGGGTCCAGCACCTGGACCACCACCACCATGGGGTGTAGAAAAAGTTTTGTGGAGATTCAAATGTGTGATATCGAAGCCCAGGTCAGCGGGACGGGCAATGCCTAACATGGCATTCATATTGGCCCCATCCATATACATGAGTCCATCCACAGCATGAATCAGAGAAGATATTTTAGTGATGTTTGATTCGAAAAGCCCCAAAGTATTGGGGTTCGTGAGCATGAAACCAGCAACGCTGTCATTAATTTTTGATTCAAAATCTTCCAGATCAACCAGACCTTCCGCATCACTTTTGATTTCCACCACCTTATAACCAGCCATGGCTACAGAGGCCGGGTTTGTACCGTGGGCGGCTGTGGGAATGAGAATGGTATCTTTACTGGTATTGCCCTTTAACTCATGGTATTTGCGCATGAGCAGCACACCAACCAGCTCACCTTGAGATCCTGCTGCTGGTTGCAAGGTAAAGCCTGTCATGCCAGTTATAGCGCAAAGCTGTTTTTCAAGGTCATTGTAAATGCCCAACATACCTTGGCTCAGTTCTTCAGGTTGATAGGGATGCACTTCAGAAAGCGTTGAAGCAGTCCAATCATTGATTTTTGGATTATACTTCATTGTACA
>JAERTH010000148.1 GCA_016844955.1 Fidelibacterota bacterium
GGTTGATTAGGGATCTTAAAAATATTGTTTTTGGATTTTCCTTCTCGGGTTTTTAAAATGGAATCAGGCTATTTCAAGTGCGGTCTTCCTTATGCTCGAATTGGTCATGGGGCAGATTCGTTTGTTATTTTTGATGGATTGGGTGTGGAGAATAAAGCGCCATCCGGAATGAGCCTTCGAATGCTCAAGTTCGCATTTAAAAGCTACTTGGAAGACTATTCAGTATTCCTGGTTACAAGAAAACCGAGGTTGCCAATCGGTTATACTACTCGGGATATGTCCCGTGATTACGCCAGGATGATAGAGGATGAATTCAGCTCACCAGCAGATATAATGGGACTTTCAACCGGCGGCGAGATTGCACAGTATTTTGCAGCCGATTATCCTCATTTGGTAAAATGCCTGGTCTTGGCTTCTACGGCTTATAAAGTCGGAGAAGAGGGGAAACAATTATTGAAATCGTGGAAAGAATGGGCTTTTCAGAATAGATGGACAGACGTCCACGTTAGTTCCGCTGTGATGTACCACGGGAAATTCGGCAGATTCATGTTTCGAGTACTTATGCGGTGGTTCGGAAGAAAATTAGCTGGAGCGCCCGATGATCCTTCTGATTATATCAAAACAATTGAAGCTGATATTTGTCATGATGCGTCCGGACACCTTGGCAACATAGAAGTACCCACGCTTGTAATTGGGGGAGCCAATGATGTTTTTTACCCAGAGCCGTTGATTCGTAAAACTGCGGAAATGATTTCAAATGCCAAATTGATTCTTTACCAAAATGTTGGACATAAATACCCGGCGAAGATAAAGAAGAAATTTGATGATGACGTATTGTCGTTTTTGAGAGGGTGATCATGAAGCAAAAATATCAAATGCTTTCCGGATTGAATAAATAGAATGAAGAATCCAGACAGGGAAACAGTTGCCAACCTTGACGCTCTCCCAAACATCGGAAAGTCCATCTCAATGGATTTGGCGTCTATTGGCATTATGAATCCTCAACAGTTGGTTGGGGCAGATCCTTTTGATTTATATGATAGACTTTGTGACCAGAAGGGGACAACCGTTGACCCATGCGTCATTGACGTATTCATGTCAGTGGTATCATTTATGGAAGGCGAAGATCCAAAACCATGGTGGGAATTCACTCAAAAACGAAAAATGATTTTTGGCAAGAATTTCAAAAAAGATTGAGGTTAAACACTAAACAATGATCATATGCGCCGTTAAACAATCAAAAAAGAAATTACCGCTTAAAATTGCGTGTTGTGTGGTCCTGATAATGGCGTTTTATGCATGTGCCGGCGATAAAGATGATCCAATAAAGAGTTCAAGCATCGAATTGAAAGTTGTAAAAACAGTAAAAGATGATCTGGCCTTAAATTACGTAGTACGGTCGATCATTTATCCGGAAGACCCCAACACGATGTTTCTAACGCTCAGGGGAGGGGGGATATCCACATACGACGTTTCAGACCCGGCCAACCCAAAATTCCTGACCCATTGGGATGAAGATCCGTCATGTCATGTGGAAGGGCAAGACCGGATAGAGAATCTGCTTGTCGTTACAGATATTTCACGAGGCGGGCTGTTTATGTTTGATGTTACAGACCCTTCCGATCTGGTACAACTAAGCTATTTGAATCTTGAAGGGATCGATAACATGCTTCATTGCAGGATTTATCGAGCCAACAACAGTATGTATGCCTTCTTTTCAGGAGGCTTCAATTTTGAGACAGGGGAACTATCGGATTTGTTCATTGCTGTTGATATTACTGATCCAGAGAATCCATTTTTCGTATCCAAGATAAATACCGGTATCCCAGGCGCTGAAGGTATTACCATCACGGACAACTACGCTTTTCTGGGGGGCTTTGGGAGTAACAGGTTTTCCGTAATTGATATTTCGGATCCTTTCGATATGAGAATCGTAAAGGTCTTGGAAGAACCGCATTATTGCCAGATGGTTTCTCAAATAGGGGATGACGGCATCCTGTATGTTGCCCTCTGGGGTGGTCTTTATAGCGACAAAGGCGGTCTTGCCGCGTTTGAAATAAGTGATCCGGCGGACATATTTGAACTCAGCCATGTGTTCAGTAAAGAAATGTATAAAGCGAATAGAGTTAAATTACAGGGAAACTATGTTTTTATGCCTCTTGAAATCGAGGATGGTGGTGGGGTAGCGGTTGTAGATAGGACTGATCCAGAGAAGTTGGCTTTTCTGAAAACGGTATTGAATGTCCCGGGAATAATCAAGCCGTATTGTCTTGCGGTCAAACAGGACTATCTCTACCTTTTCGGAAGTAAAACCAATTCAATGGCTGTGATGAAGATAATTAGAGAAGAAGGCTGGTCTTAAGGAAATCTAATGGGTCCATTTTATTTGAATGAATTTGATTCAGTAGCTGATTTGGGCTGATGAAAGTATTGTTTTGGAGCTTAAACATTATACCATTGGACCACAAGATGTTGTGGTGGCAGTTTTGGGCCTTTGACTTGTGATTATGTCAAGATATATCGGGATGTTAATCACATAGATGCTTTGAGCACATTAAGCTTTACCCAATATAGCAATACAGCAATTCTAATTTAGTTGGCTCGTGTCCTTTCGGCAAGCCTGAGTAGACGAAAAAAATGCAATTTTTTTTTGGGGGGGTAGGGATGCCATGCGTGCGGCGCATGGCATCCCCGCTTCAAGATGGATTATTAATTGGGAGAGGGTATGGCCTGCCTGAAGTTCCAGGGCATCCAGTTTCCGGGATTTGCAGCTACTTGTGAAGGATTTTTGTGAAGCGCCAGCAGATAGTCGAAGGGGTTCTCCCCGGCCATGGTGCAGGTTTGAATAAGACTCATGAAAATATCTCCAATCAGCGCTCCGTTCTCCGTTTTATAAAAGAGAGAGTTTTTTCGATGAATGATGGCCTTTTTCAACGCCCTTTCGCAGATATTGTTATCCAGGGGTGCCCCTGAGGTTTCTAAAAACCGTGTTAATTCTTTCCAGTGGTTGAACATATAGGTGATCGCTTTTCCCAAACCCGAATTAGGTTCTACATGTTTTTCATCCAGCTGTTTGTTGAACCAGAGATAAAGCGTATCCATCAATGGTTTGCTCTCAGCCTGGTGGAATGCCAGTCGTTCTTCGGGTGTCATATTTTTGTCCCTGGTAATCTGGTCGTTGTGATAGACTTTTGCAAGGGTCTCGATCACAAATTGACACTCTTCTGGAAAACTGGTGAGCACATCCACAAAGTTTCTTCTGCCATGGGTCAGGCAGTTCGAAAGAATGACCGTCAACTCCTCTGAAGTATTTCGAGAAAGGGCATCGCACATGAGCAGGGGTGGACTGAGCCCATGAATACGGTTTTCGAGAAGTTCTCTCATATTTTCGCCGGCATGATTTCGCCCGGTAAAATAAAGAACGATGGTGCGATCCTCCATTTTGGATAGAATGCCGGTGGTAAAAATCCCCTTTCGACCGCTATCAGTTTCTCCCATTTTTATCAAGCTCAAGATTCTGCCTTTTGTATCATCGATGTGGAATAATCGGCCCTGAGCAGCCTGTATCAGCATCTCCGTATAAAGTGGTTTCGCCTGTAACCCTAAAGCTTGTACAAGTTCCCACTGGGTTGATGCCGGAACCGGAATGCCCATACTGGCCTGGAACTGCTCCAATCGATAGAAGGGAAGTCCGTTGGCGTATTTCAATAGCGCAATGGTGACGGCAGCCGTTTCGTCATATTTCTGAGTTCCCAAATCCTCAGGCG
Organism: Fidelibacterota bacterium; assembly: GCA_016844955.1. Taxonomy (GTDB): domain Bacteria; phylum Fidelibacterota; class UBA8477; order UBA8477; family JABMPR01; genus JABMPR01. Next base: position 3,768 of record JAERTH010000148.1, read on the forward strand.
GTGTTGCAGTAAAAATTTCACCACAGAGGTTGCATCGAAGCTTCTCCATTTCATAGACGGTTCCCTGCAAAGGGGGTGCACCCACAATTCGAACAACGGTTTGAGGGATTTTGCACCGATAAACCTTTCCATTGATGCATTCCGGACAAGGATCGCCATGTTTGAGATTTTCGTGGCCGACAACCACCGTTTTTGCACCGGTATAGGCTGATGCGCCGTTTCGACCATGCCCTTTTCTTTTCCTGGTTGGTTTTGGATTGTCACCGTTTTTTTTGCCGGAATTGGGAAGCACCTTGTTTTTCTTCTCGGACTTTTGACCAAATAGAAGATTCAGCAGTTTTTTGATGGATGCGGCCTTTTGATCTGTAACCTGACTCAAGGCTTCAATGGTGTCAGCCATGGCCTTGATGGCTTCATAATCCTGATCCGAGACCACGGGTTTGATTCGTTCAAGAAGAGCTTTGAGATCTTCCGGGCTTAAATCGATCTTTCGGGGTTTATCAGGCATGACACAGATACTCCCGAAAGCCCTTATTCAGAGGATAACCCCAGACAGCCTTTATGGAGCGATTGGGTTTGCCTGTCTGATCGTTTTTGCCTCTCCCAGTGGTGTCTCCGAGGTAGATCCAGTTGGCTGCTTTATAACAGGTGCCGGAAAACAAGGTTTTATCAACGAACGTTTCAAGATAATAAATCGGATGATTGTATTGTTTTCCCCAATCTCCGGGAAGATACCGCGCTATTTGGCTCAATATATGGGAAGCCAGATATTTGACCCGAACCCATGGCAATATGAGAAACCGGGTATTGTAGGATATCAGAGACAGGTTCTTAATGCGAACATCAGGTGACCATCCGATAAATTGATCCCGGCTTTTGATATGGCGTGGCGCTGAACTCCAGGCCATGCACGCAATAGGCCTTTCTCCGGCATAAACAATGTATTTCAGATGTTCTCCAACAGGCCTGCAATAGCCCAGGTAATGGTATTGGTCCACCAGGCTGTTGAACAGTTTTTCCAAAGGGGTACGGCGCACCTGGATAAACCGCAGCGGCCGAATCAACTTCACCGATGTTGTCAGGGGCTTTTGTGCAACAGGGATAATTTCAGGCTTTTTTTGTTTACCCGACGGATTGACCGGAGGCCGTTTCCTGGGTGGCAGCTGAATATGCCCAGACCGGTGAAGCTGCAACATTAACCCCCGGCATACCATGTCTTTTGGAACACCGTTGGGCTGTACCCAGTTCCACGCCTTACACAGTTTGACCGATAATGCATACCGGCTGTCGCGGGGGTTCGATGCGATCATCCCCTTTATAAAGGAGATATCTTCTGTGTTGTAGGTCTTGCCTCTGTATTTGATGATCGTTTCCATGGCAAGAACATAAGGCATGTGCACTTTGAACGCAAGGGGGGACCCGCTTTTTTTTCAGCCTAAGTTAATTTTTTTCCATAAAGGCGCGGCTCCTTTGGGATTGGTGTTCCATAAAATCATCTGCAACTCGTGGGCAACCAACTGCTGCACCAGTCCCTCTTCCGGCCACCAGTGAAAACGACCACTCGACAGCCGTTTTTGGCAAAGCCAGTATCCCTGGCCGTCATAAACGAGAATTTTAATGGCGGTCCCTCGTCTATTGCGAAATACAAAAACATATCCGGAGAAAGGATCGGATTTTAAAACACTGCGGCATATGCCGGCCAGACCATCAATTCCTTTTCGAAAATCCACCGGCTTTACAGCAACAAGTATACGCATTTGGGGGCTGATTTGAATCATGACTGTTGGCTCCAGAATGTCTGAACCAGGGATGCAACATCAATACACCCCTTCGCATGAATTTTCATTCTGGCGTCTGCTTTTTCAAACTCCAGACTCACTTCAGTCGAATCTGCTGGTGGATTAAGCGTCGGAAATTCTATAAATGTGGTTCTGCAAGGTTCTTCGGATGGACAGTTTCGAATGGTTTCGATACGATCCTTCAGGCAACTGTGATTCAGGTGCAATGCTTTCGACAGTTCATTGATACTGAAACCATCAGCCAGGGAAACGGCAGCATCCCATAATGACTCAGGAATGCGACCCCGTTTTTTGCGGTTTTTACGCCAGTCGGAAAACTGGGCCTGTACTGTTTCGAGACTTTGCTTCTCCTTTGATTTTTTCTTCGCCATGGGCTATCCTCCTGAAAAGTTCTTGATAGCCCATTTTAATTCCTTCGGCCGCCCTTTTCATGCACGCTTGCCGAAAGGACACAGAAACCTGGAAGATGTACGAAGATAGAGAAATCAATCGCAAATCGAATCAAGATCCCCTGGCCAAAGCCGTTTGAAGTTATTGATTTTGACGTCATCTTGTTCTAAAAATTCGCTACCAAGAAAGAAATAGGGACCGGGAAGATTGAATGGCAACACTGAAATTTCATATAAACAGAAGCCAGGTAAGTCAAGTTAAGGTTTTGCTGAGCACTTTATTTCAGGTTCCAAAACAGATCTCTCGATGCCAGGCAGCTTTAAATGGGCCAATCCGGAGGTAGATTCCAGTGACAAGATTCATGCGCAGAACCATTG
>JAERTH010000149.1 GCA_016844955.1 Fidelibacterota bacterium
TTGGATTAGCGGTCAGCTCTGAAGGTGCAAAAATATCAATAAAACTATATTGCGTGGAATAGAGTTGAACGGCAACGTCAAACTGTAACGGTCCACTCACCCAACCGGATCCTGCACTAAAGCGGCTCTTGGCCAATTCACCTGCCAGGGGGGATTCGGCATAAGAGAACCCTGCCCGGAATGGTACATTTTCACTCACCCAATGCTCAAGTCCACCACTGAAGGTAAAAGCCTCCTGCATGGGAAAGTCAAAAACTTCGATTTCACCACCAAGGGTATCACTGTAAGTCACATCATAGGAGCTCCAGTCCTGATAGGCCAGGGAAACATAAACTGAAGTTGGCAGGGGGTTGGAGGGTTTCATTCTCAGCCCAAATTCCACGCGTGCGGGTAAATCAATGCTTACGGTTATTGTATCAGAAGTCCAGCCGATCTGGGGGAGATCTTCAGTCGCTACATATAACGGTATTGCACCTTCACGTGTTGATCCTAGCGAATAGGCTGTTTGATAACTGGCACTCACTCGCCAATGCATATTTAAGTCAACAACAGCGCCTAAACTCCCAATTATTGGATTTCTATCAAGAAACCACTCCTCACCTTTTAATAGAGGCACCTCACTTGCAAGTGGTGATGTATCTGAGCTATCAATTACTGATACTCCGAATTGATTTTCCAAACCAACTCCATGCAACATTTTCAGACCTGCTCCAAAAGCCAAAGCCCCCTGAGAAAAGCCATAGTTGAATCCAGTAGCTTGAAGGACTCCCTGTTGATTGATGTGATGATAGCCAATCAATGGATCACGATTAATATTAGGAGAGAATAAGCTACCTCTGAGCTCTTCCTTAAAATAAAAGGCTGAGGACTGCATGGGTTTTGTGGCGACAGCAACACCAAAGCTTCCATTCCCCCAACTAGCGCCACCGGACAAGACATTCTGCCTGCCCCTGGAAACCACATAAATATTATCAGTTACTCGATCTCCAAACTGATCAATGGCGGGATAGGATCGGTTTTCATTGGTACTGATCAGGGAGAATGAACCCGAGAACTGTAGCCCCTTTGCTTCCCCTAGATTTGCAGGATTGCTAAATGTATTGAAAACTGTGGTGAATTCAGAAGTATTTGAACCTGCCAGTGCAAGATCGTGACTGTGTGTTGATCCCATTTGATCCAGAAACATGGTATTGAAATAGCTTTGTGCCGTGACATGTGAACTCATAAGAGCCAGGACAAACAATGAATGGGGCAAAGCTTTGAATAGATAGGTCATAGGATTCTTCTTATTATTCGTAATATGTAATTCTATTGGTTTCATAATTCACCTGCCTAGAAGGCATAATCCAGTTGTAGACGAAAATCAGTGCCTTCACCAAACCAGCTGACACCTTCTTTTAGTTTGCGCGAATCACCAGAGGCCAAACCATAGGTGTAGTTATCGATTGCAGCACCATCATCCCAGGAAAGCTTGGCACGAACTGCCCAATGATTTCCCAAGCGGGAAAAAGCAGTCACCCACCATCGAATAGAGCCGTTGGGAGCATCAAAAACCCGAAAATCCGTGTCTTCAAAATTCCAGAAAAAGCCTTTATAATACATGGCCGAGCCAATGACTTTAAACATGGGATTGAAGTTATGTGTTAGATCGAATCCCAGGGCATTGCCAGGACTGGCTGCCTGACCCACAGGAGAGATGTAACTCTCTCCCGTTGCCAGATCGATGGTCAATCGACGACGGGGATCAAATTGAGTCATTGAGTTCACAATGCGCACCTGGAGTTGGTCATACCCAGACAGACGCATACGAGCACGAATGATGGTCTCACGGTTTTCATAACCTGTTGGCGAGAAAATATTCATGCTACCTCGTGCTTGCCATTTCTGGCGCACATTAAAGCGATAGTTAAAGGTGGGTCTATACTCAGCAGTAGCGACCGTTCGGTAATATCTGGCACCATCGGCGACCCGTGTCCAGGTATCATAATTTGTTGTTAAGACCCAGGCACGGTGAATTTGATAGCGACTGCTCACAAAGATTCCCTTTTCGGCCTGGGGCTGTGAGGCACCATTATACAGATTAACGAGGATGGGATCTTTCAAATAAAATTCATCCTCAAAAATGCTGCTCTTATACCTTTGATAATTTGAGAAACTGCGTTGATAGGGATTATCAAAACCAAGATCATAATCCCGATACAATACCATGAAATTGAAATTGTCAAACTGCAAAAAGGCGTTGGCCACCAAGGCTTGAGGCTCATCCTTGAATGAGAATGTTTCCTCCTCAGTATCTTTATCCAGCACTCCCCATTCTACCTGAAAGGCCAGATTACTAACCACTGTGCTGAATTCAAGACCCTGGACCTTGCGGTTGGCTCGCGCATCTTCCCATAAGCTCGATTGAGCCGAGGACGTATGCATAGCTGCAATTTCAGTATCGGCACCATTTCCAGAGGCATTGAGGTATAATCCTGTATTCGTCGGATCAATAACTGAAACCGTTGGGTCGGGGTTCAATTCTTTGTCATAAAGACTTTCATAGGAAGATACTCCCACAAAAGTACCTGTAGTGATTTCGTAACGAAGATTGCCACCATAAGTCACTTCATTCACAACATCCAACATGGGGGTGTCAAGATCAAAGATCAAACCTGTATCCATACGTGGATAAAGCGTTATAAATGATGTAAATGATTCTTCATCGGGATTGAGCACCGCATCGCGATCATTTTTAGAGGCAAAGCCCATAAACTTGAGTTTGTTAAACAAGGATCCCTGTATACCAACACCACGCTGGGCGTATTCCTGAGAACGGGAGAGGTCAGAATAAATTCCGTGTACACGCTTATTCCATCCATATCCAGAACGCCGAGGAGATCTGAAATCCGTACTCTCAAATACCACCCCCTGAGCGATGGTTGCTGAGAAATTACCCAGCACCAATCGATCCAGATGTGCCGGGCCCAGATCAAAATCGGATAGTGTGAATGAGGCTTTCATTTCAGGGATTTGTGTGTCACCAAAATAACGGTTCTCCTCACCCAGATGACGATTGTATGAAAGACCGGCTTTCCAATGTCTGGAATTACTCAGTGAAAACTTGTGCAAAATATCCGGCGGGTAATTGGAAACTACTGTTGGATTGGATTCCTCATCAGTGGCATTGGTGGATGGAATGGACTTCATAACCATATTGTACCACACATGCCACTGGCCGCCCTCAGGCTCGCTGAAGGTGACAAAATCTCGCATATTACGATACCCATAATAGGATAAACCAATAGCATTTCTCAGCCATCTGGCTGATCCGATGTCACCAACCTCCTCACGGAGTTTCAATACTGCAACGGCATCCACCTGACTAACATTTTGCAGGGAGACCAAATCCTCATAGGAAGCCGTATTCACGTTCATGGGTTCGGCCAGACGCTCCAGCCATAGTTCCATCAGACCTTCGCTGGCGCCTTCAGTTGAGGTCCAATCCTCTACCTTCCGGTACTGGTCCTCAAGACGCGTATTGGTTGAAGCGGATTCGTCTGGTTTGAGTATAACCAGGGATTTTAAATTAGAGCGGTCAGCATCAGAGAGCTCTTGAACATTAACCAGTTCATAAATGCTTTCCAGGGGACCATGGTATTGGACATAGCTGTAAACCGCCTCAATCTGCATAGGGGTAAGAGGCAAATCCTGAAGCTCATCCAGGGAAGCGTTATTGATGTCAATCTGCCCCGCCATAGCCGACAGGGATAACCCCAGGCTCAGCAGGGTCATTAACGTCCCTGATTTAAATTTATTAGTCAATTTCGCAATCATCTCTCACCCCTTAAAAAGGACTCGTAAAGGCGTAGGCAATTGAAAATTGATGGGTGACCGGCAATATGGGATGCGTCGACAAGGCATAATCCAGGGCTATATCCTTAGCCTTGAAGCTGAATCCAGTCCCAAAGCGATTTGGGTTTGATTGAATTCCCCCCCTGAGAGACAGGTAGGGATTGAGAGCATATTGAAGACCCGCGTGGAATTCTGATGCATGATCAGGACTACTGACCAGGGCGAAACTGGTAATAACCTGTCGGGTTGGTGCATATGAAAATCCAGCCTGAACATCCCGAGGCAACATTGAGGTAGTTGCTCCAGAACCGATTTGTGGTCGATTGATATTGTGAACAACCACACCCAGCCAATGACGTTTAGAGAGTGTGGCCTGAAAACCAATATCAACACCAAAAGCTGATGCGCTTCCCAGATCCATACCATCCGCACCCGTTCCACTGATACCCGCCGATTGACCATAGTCAACATTCATGAATTTCAGGGTATAGCCCATATTCAGGGTAGAAATACGATCTTTCTGAAGGGTGAAAGCATGAGAAAGTCCAACGGCTGTCTCACCGCTGAGGTTTTCCTCCAGATAGGATACGGACATAGACTCAAAACTCAATCCAAGCTTTCCAAATCCACCAGGCAAATCAAGACCCGTTGTAAGCACATTATATGGTAAAAAACTCTGGTTAAATATCCGCTGGGTACTGGCCATAACAAATCCATTTGTGACGGTACTCATGGCAGCTGGATTTAGCAGCAGACTACTTCCATCTGATGACAGAGCAATGTTACTCCCCATGAGGGCTCCCATGGAGGGTGTTTTGTAGGATATTTTGGTAGTGACTTGAGCCAAAGTAGTCGACAGAAGTAAGAAGACAGAAGTGAGAGAAATCAGAATTATCTTTTTCATGTTATTTACTCCCGATGACTACGGGAGCCATATCAGTTAAGATTTCGCCCGTACTACGATTTACCGTTTCCAGATGCATGAGATACACACCAGGCGGCACAATTTCATTGATTTCATTGCGTCCATCCCAGGTCTTGATGACTTCTAATGGTAAACTACGGTAGTCTTCAAACAGGGTGGCTACCGAATGTCCAGACATATCAAAGACTCTCAATGTGATACGCGAATTTGCCGGGAATTTGTAACTATACTGGATGTTCTCTGAAAGTTGTGGTATAAAAGGGTTAGGTGTAACCACCAGGCTGGTTCCACCATCGCTGTCTTCACCATCGGAAGAAGGTACGATATCCTCGATATACCCCAGTAACAATTGAGGTTCATCATTATAATAACCAATCACACCATGGACTTCTACAAAGGCACCTGTATAGATAATTTGATCGATGTTTTCATCATCAAAAATGCCTGTAGCCTCCCACACGCGAACTGTAGTTAGCTCACCGCTTTGATCTTCGAGAGCAACATTCCTTCCGCCACCGACATCAACGACAGAGGCGATTACACCCTTAAGTGTTCTAAAGGAACCCTCCAGTGGGTGAATCATGTCGGGGATGGTAATTAACTCGTCTCCGGGAATTGATTTCCCTTCTGCAATTACAGTGAAGTCTGCAGGTGTGCCCAGGACTATTTCAGTTGTGCGCAATGTATATCCGTTATCTGCCTGTGAATTGCTGAGATAATCGGTAATTTCCCCAGTAACAGAAATTGAATCACCTCGTTTAAAATCCAACCATTCGCCCCAATAAAAGACATTAATACCCCTACCGGAGCCATCTTGCATATATGCACTTGTCACTGCAGTACCCGAGATAAAGTCAGTTATAACTGTTGGACCAATTGTTACAACGCCATGGATAGTGACAATCTGAGTATTGTAAACGGAAATGCTGTCTTGTACCCTGGCAATTGTCAGTAATTCAGGTGGGGGTGGTGGGTCGGCGATGACAACTCCACCCATATCGCTGGTGGTAGTCAGACCACTGGTATTCACTGCGGTGATGTAGTAAGCCAGTTCACCCTCTGCTCCAGTTGCCGGTATAGTAGCTGTCCATGTATCTCCTGTGCTGTTGGTCATAGACAGGTCAACAGGGGTTCCGGTATCGGATGGAAAGGTGTAGGTGAGTGTTACAGTACTGATACCTATATCATCTGTGACCGCTACGGTTACGATAATATCTTCACCTGTCTCAGGGTCAGAAGGGTCTGCGAATTTGCTGCTAATTTCTGGTTTAACGATGGTGAGATCCACCACAGACCAGGTCTCGGCCAGATTTTCACTGGTTTCATCATGACCGGTGATACCATTGCCGCCTGTGGTTGTTTCAGTGCCCTCATCACTATTTCGAATGAGTTTTGAACCATCAAGATGGGTGGGCATGAACAACTGGCTTGCCACTGGTGTGTCTGCCAGATAATTGCCAACACCTGTTTTGTCGATCATAAACTCTGTTGCTGAAGCTGCATCCTCACCCCAGACCAGGTAGTCTACATCCTGTACTTCGGTAGAGCTGCCGTCCCAGTAAAACAGAATCAAGGATTCTGCCTGACCCAATTTGCCGTATGATGAGCCTCCAATAGTATTCTCACCTTCAATAGCAGTGAGTGAATCATCCTTGATAGAGTAATCGGGATATGCGGAATAAATCTCAAAAAAATCGGCATTGCGAGCCAGTCCGAGTTTCAGACTCCCTCCAGCACCAAGCGTGGTATCTGGAAGACGAGCCACAAAATCAGAACCACTGCCTGACCAAAAGTTGTCCCCCGTCGGCAGGTTGTAATAATATTCCCCATTGGCGGCATCGATGGCATCGCTTAAATAGTAATTTACCAGATTAATTGAACCGCTGGTAGGGTTTTGAATTATTGCGTACTCACCCTTGGATGGCTGTAGCACCAGTTCACTTATGAGTAAGTGATCTGTGGCTAAAAGCAGATATGGAATCAGCACCAGAAACGCCGCTTGCTTTGTTATTCTCTTCATTCTCTCACTTCTGTTTCATCGATATGGACAATCTTTTATCCCTATTATATACGAGAAAGGCGCCCAAACAGGACGCCTTTCAGCAAATCATCTTTTTTTATTTAACCAGCATTACTTTCTGAATAGCTGATTGAGTGGGTGAGTTGAGTTGTACAAAATAAACACCAGAACTCAGGGCTGAGGCATCCCAGGTTATGGAGAAAAGCCCAGGTGAACTATAACCCTGTGCCAGATTGGCAACCTCCCTACCTCGGACATCAAAGACTCGCAAGGAAAGCTCTCCAGCCTCCTGAATAGTCCAACTCAATGTTGTTGAGGGGTTAAAAGGGTTTGGATACGCTGGGTTCAATGCAAATGCTCTGGGCTGGTTATCTACAATAACGACCCCATCTGGTACCTGGATGTCCTCATCGTAAGCCACAAGCATCTGAAATGCTCCGTTGTAGGTACTTCCAACTCCAGTAAATGATCTACTATCACCAATGCCGAAAGCATCTACATTCACACCAGTGGTGTTCCAGATACGGACGGTTGTAGTGTCTGTGTCATCTCCAACCAAAACATTATGACCACCACCAGCTTCCCAGGTATCGGTTATAACACCGCTAACCTGTACAAAGGTCCCCTCATAATTACCTGCATTTGCCTCACCGGGAGTGAGCATCATCGGTGCTGGTAATTCATTTCCAGTAGAATTAAGGTCATATGAAAAATCTTTTAGCTCCAAAGTTGTTCCATATAGTTCAACTACACCTACAGCGGTGATCATGTCACCTCTGTTCAATTCCATTTCATCGAAACTAAAAAGCTGCATCCCACGACCTGAGCCGTCTTCGATATAGGCCTTGGTCATACCTGTTTGCAGAAGACCAGAACCGATGGTAATGGTACCCTGAATGGTTTCAACTGCATCATTCACAATATTAGCATGAATACTGGCAATGGTGGTGAGCTCTGCAGAGGCAATGGCCAATTCATAGGTATATGAATCAAATTCAGCACCGATGTTATCGGTGGCAATGATTTCATATTCAAGAAAAGAGTTGGCATCCTGTGCGTCAATAATACCGGCCCAGGTATTGCCGTCTTCAACCCACATATCAGCTTCATTGAGCATGGTTCCATCAGTTCCGTACATGATTACCGCGGAGGCTATGGTTTGGGTTTCATCACCAGGAA
>JAERTH010000150.1 GCA_016844955.1 Fidelibacterota bacterium
TCCATGGTGAAGGCTTCCCCTTCAAACAGGAGTCGTCTCACAAAATCGGTTGAATATTTATTCCAGGTTGAAATACCCACAGGGCCATGAAACGTCACCAGGTTGGATTTGGCAAAAAAGGCCAACAACAGGCTGGTAATATCACTGTATCCCATGATGATCTTTGGGTTCTTGGCAATGGTCTTGTAGTCCAGCAGATCAAGGATACGGTTACAGCCCCAGCCACCACGGAGGGTGATAATTGCATCAACACCGGGATCAGCATACATAGCGTTCACATCTGCAGCCCGGGCTTCATCCGTGCCAGCCAGGTATCCATAACGATCAAGCAGATGCTTTCCAGCCTTCATCTTGAGGCCGAGGGCTGCAAAAGTTTCTTCTGCAATGGCTACATCATCAGGGTGAAAGGTGGCTCCAGCTGGATTAATCAGACCCACAGTTTGACCAGCCTTCAGGCGTGGTGGTTTGAGTGCTGATTTGGAAAACATTCCAGATGCGTTGGCCAGTGGGACCTGGGTTGCCACCAGCCCGGTGCCAACCATCTGTAGGATTTGTCTGCGTGTGATGCTCATGTCTGCCTCATTCTATAGGGTTGTCCTAAACTAGTCGGAATTCAAAGTCGGTGCAATTGTAAGCTTTGGGAACTTGGAAGGATTGGTATTTGGACTATTTTCTCAGAGTCAAAATCCACAAAAGGAAACACCGCATGAAGACCATACCTGAAAACGGTTTAGATCACAATGACATCCTGGATGAAATGCGCGGTTATGGAAAAGGCGATGTTAACTATCGTGACTCCAAAACCTGGAGTCTGGTTTATCATCTTAATGATGAGCACACCGATTTCCTGAAACAGGCCTACGGGCTCTATTTCTCTGAAAATGGTCTCAATCCCATGGCCTTCCAGAGCTTAAAACGTTTTGAAACCGATATCATCAACATGACGGCCCAAATGCTGTATGGTGACAAGAAGACGGTGGGCACCCTGACCTCAGGTGGAACCGAAAGTTGTCTGCTCCCGGTTTTAACCTACAGAGATATGGCAAAAGCCAAGCGCAAACTGCCCTTCAAACCGGAAATGATTGCTCCCGAAAGCATCCATGTGGCCTGGAGTAAGGCCGCCAAGTATTTTGGCGTAAAGATCATTTACGCTCCCCTGAAAAGTGATTTCAGAGTGGATGTGGAAGCAGTGAGAAAACTGATCAACCGACGCACCATCATGCTGGTTGGTTCCGCTCCTTCTTACCCTCATGGTGTCATTGATCCGATTGAAGAACTATCCAGCGTTGCCTTGCAATACGATTTACCGCTGCACGTGGATTCCTGTCTGGGGGGGTTCCTGTTGCCCTTTATTGAGAAAAATGGCGGGGCTGTTCCACCATTTGACTTTCGCGTTCCGGGAGTGACCTCCATCTCAGCTGATGTGCATAAATATGGATTTGCTGCCAAAGGTGCTTCCACGGTCTTGTACCGAGATATGAAATATATGAAGCACCAATTCTTTGTTCATGAAGATTGGCCAGGAGGTGTATTTGCGTCTCCCGCCTTGTTGGGAACACGCCCCGGTGGAGCTTTTGCTGCAGCCTGGGCTGCCTTGCATGCTCTGGGTGAATCCGGCTATCGTGAAAATGCAAAGCAGATCATGGATATCACCAGATCGTTGCAAAAAGGCATCAAGGCCATAGATGGATTGAAAGTATTGGGTCAACCCGACATGAGTGTCTTTGCCTATGGCTCCACCGATGAGCAGGTCAATATTTTTGCTGTGGGAGATCAGATGGAGAGCAAGGGCTGGCAAATTGATCGATTGCAGAAACCTGAAGCGCTGCACGTCATGGTAGTGCCTGGACACAGTCGAATCATTGATGACTATTTGACGGATTTAGCCCAGGCGGTTGAATTTGTACGCTCCAAACCCGAATTGGCATCAAAGGGCAATGCGGCTATGTATGGTATGATTGCCAATCTGCCTTTCAGGGGCATGATCAAGAAGGAAGTCATGAAAATGATGGAAGGCATGTATAGCTCCAGGGGACAGATGCCCATGAGTGGAGATGATAATCCACTTCTAGTGAAAATGGTGTCCAAGCTCATGCACCGATTCAAAAGTAAATCATAGTTAACGATTGCATGATCCAGTTAATTTTTAATTGGAAATAGCGCAGTTTTATTATAGTAGTGTAGCAACACTTTTGACTAACAATATTTAGGGGATATTTTCATGAATTATGACCACATCGGCCAGATGATTACCATAAAAATTGCAGAGTATGGTGACAATACCGCGCTGCGCTATAAACTTAACGATAAATGGGAATCGTTAAGCTATAAAGAGTTTGGAGAGAAAATTAAATCTCTGGCCTGTGCGTTGATCCAGGCAGGTGTGAAAAAAGGCGATACGGTCGGTATCTATTCAGCCAATCGCTATGAATGGGCGGTTAGTGATTTTGCCTGTATTCTGGTAGGAGCCATATCTGTCCCCATTTATGCTACCAATACCATGGAGCAGGCTAAATTCATCATTCAGGATGCTTCAATTAAGTTGATTTTTGTAGGCAATGCGGACCAATATGAGAATATAGTCGCAATTCATAAGTCTGGTATACCACTTCAGATCGTATCCTTTAGTCCCTCAACTAAGATTGATTCATCCCTGGCCACTGACTTCAATGATTTTCTGAATGTAGCTGATCAGGAAAAATTGATGGCCGAAGTGAATAAGCGTTCCGGAATCATTAAAACCGACGATGTGACCACCATCATTTACACTTCAGGAACCACGGGCAATCCCAAGGGCGTTATGCTTTCACACGGGAATCTCTTTCATCAGTTCGATTGTGTGGATGAAAATTTCAGTGTCTCCCATAAGGATGTCTCCCTGTGCTTTTTGCCATTGAGCCATGTTTACGAACGCATGTGGTCCTATTTTGTATATCTAAAGGGTGCCATTCAGACCTACCTGGAGGATCCCAAGCAAATAATTGATACCATGCAGGAGGTTAAACCCACGGCAATGGTATCGGTACCCCGGCTATATGAAAAGATTTATGCCGCAGTCCTTAATTCACAGGAAAGTGCATCCTCAGTCAAGAAATTCCTATTTGGCAAAGCCATTGAGACGGGTACTGTTTACAACAATCTATTTTTTAATAAAAAACCCATTCCCACAGCCTTGTCCATCAAGTACAAGGTTCTGGATAAACTGGTGCTCTCCAAAATTCGCGCAGTTGTGGGTGGAGATAAGAACTTTTTCTCTGC